>NZ_JBPGXU010000065.1:0-21791 GCF_056755675.1 Luteibacter sp. KNZ12-1A
CCCCCGCCCCCCCCCCCCCCCCCCCCCCATGGGCTCTGCCCCGCACACCCCAACCGCGAGGGCGAAGCCGAGCCGTGCATGCAACCGGCCCGCCGCCGCGGGATCGCCGGCAGGGTCGGCTCCCACCCAGAAGGCGCCATACGATTTTCCCCTTGCGCCGCTCCGTCGACATCTGTACAAATGTACGCATGTCGACACCTACCCTTACCGAGCGCCAGCAAAAGACCCTCGCCTTCCTGCAGGAATACCTGCAGGCGCAAGGCCTGCCGCCGACGCTGCGGGAGATCGCCGATGCCCTCGGCTTCTCCAGCCATAGCTCCGCCCAGGCATGCGTGGAGTCCCTCGTACGCAAGGGCGTGCTGGAGCGCTCGCCACAACATCGGGGGCTGCGCCTCCCGGCCGGCAACGCCGCGCTGATGCGCATGGCCGCCGCGAACGACCTGCCGCTGGTCGGCCGGGTCGCCGCCGGTTCGCCGATCCTCGCCGAGGAAAACATCGAGGCGCAACTGGAAGTCGACCCCGCCTTGTTCCGGCCACGCGCCGACTACCTCCTGCGCGTCGTCGGCATGAGCATGCGCGATGTCGGCATCCTCGATGGCGACCTCCTGGCCGTGCACAAGACGGCCACCGCCAGCGACGGCCAGATCGTCGTGGCCCGCCTCGACGACGAAGTCACCGTGAAGCGGTTGAAGCATGAACGCGACCGTCTCCTGTTATTGCCAGAAAACCCCGACTTCGCGCCGATCGAAGTCGACCCTCGTCGCCACGCGTTCGCCATCGAAGGGCGTTACGTCGGCATCATCCGCAGGACCTGATCATGAACGCCATCGCCACTCCGACCCTCGCCCAGGTGCTCGACCATCCCGGTATCTGGCGCCGATCCGCCGACCGCCAGCCGCGCGTGCGCGCCCTGTCCACGGGCTGGACCTCGCTGGATGCCAAGCTCCCGGGTGGGGGCTGGCCGCAAGGCGCGCTCAGCGAGATCCTGTTCGAACACGATGGCCTCGGTGAACTGGACCTGGTGATGCCTGCCCTGGCGGCACTCACCCAGGAACACCGCCGGGTGATCTTCGTCGCTCCGCCTTACCTGCCCTATGCACCCGCTCTCGCCGCCGCGGGCGTGGACTTGCGTTTCCTGCACGAGATCCAGGCCGGCAGCACCGAAGCCGCCTGGAGCATGGAACAGTGCCTGCGTTCGGGTTGCTGTGGCGCCGTGGTCGGCTGGTTGCCGGATATCGATTACCGCAGCCTGCGGCGCTTGCAGCTGGCCGCCGAAAGCGGCGACGCCTGCGCCATGATCTTCCGTCCCGCCGCACATGCCGCTCAGAACAGCCCGGCCGCGCTGCGGCTCAAGGTCAGCAACAGCGACGAGGCCACCTACGTCGACGTGCTCAAGTCGCGTGGCCTGCTGACCACCACCGCTCCACTGCTGCGCATGCGGGCCTGATGGTTTCCCTCATGACGCCGCGTTTTCCACGCCGTCATGACGGACGCGCCATCGTCCCCTTTCCTACGCAGTCATGCTTTGGGCCTGTCTCCGCTTTCCCGGCCTGGCGTTCTCCGCCGCCTTCGCCGCGACACCGGAGGCAGGCCCCTCTGCCTTGCTCGACCATCGGGCCCGCCAACGCCTGATCGCCGCGGCTAACGCCGAAGCCAGCGCCTTCGGTGTCCGCCGTGGACAGAGTCTCGCCGCAGCCCGTGCCTTGTGTCCTTCGCTGGAAGTACGCCCGCGCGATCCCGATGCGGAAAGCCGCCTGCTCGCCGAACTGGCCGCCTGGTGCTACCAGTTCAGTGGTCACGTAAGCCTGGTGCCACCGCACGCGATCCTGATGGAAGTCGGCGCCAGCCTGCGCCTGTTCGATGGCTGGCCCGTGCTGGCCGAACGCTTGCGCAGCGGGCTCGCCGCGCAAGGACATAGGCATACGCTGGCGGCGACGCCGTTCGCCGCCGCTTCCTGGGTGTTCGCCGCCCATGCCGACGGCATGGTGCTGCCGGAACGCGAAGGCGTGCGGCGCATGCTGGGTGCCTTGCCGTTGAACCAGAGCGGGCTGCCCGTCGCCACGGTGACATCGCTGCATGCCATGGGCTTTCGCCGCCTCGAGGAAGTTTTCCGCCTGCCACGCCCGGAACTCACCCGGCGCATCGGCCGCGATGGCGTGAACTGGCTCGATCGCATCCGCGGGGAAGCCGCCGACGCCCTGCCCGCCTGGCAGCCACCAGCCAACTTCCGCCAGAAGATCGAGTTCGACGGCGAACTGGATGGCAGCCAGCCATTGCTGTTTCCCCTGCGCCGCCTCACCCGCGCACTGGCGAACCTGCTGGCCGCCCGCGACGGAGGTGTACAGCGTTTCACCCTCACCCTCGACCATGCACGCGGCGAATCCACCCGTGTCGTGGTCGCCATGGCCGCGCCGCAACGCGATGCCGATCGCCTGTTCGAACTGGCCCGTACACGGTTGGAGCGCGCCACGTTGCCAGCCCCGGCGCGCGCGATCGGACTGGATGCCGAGGAATTGCCGGTGTTCCGGCCACCGCTGCGCGACCTGTTCGAGCCGGTTCGCGGCGACGGCCTCGACTGGCCCATGCTCGACGAACGCCTGCGTGCACGCCTTGGCGAGGCGGCACTGCGCCAGATCGCGCTGGTGGCCGACCATCGTCCCGAACGTGCCTCGCGTTACGGCACCCCCGGCGCCACGGTCTCGCTGCCGCGCCGGCGCCGGCCGCTCTGGTTGCTGCCGCGGCCGATGCCGATGCGCCCCGACCCGGCGGCCGTCCTCGCCGGCCCCGAGCGCATCGAAAGCGGCTGGTGGGATGGCGACGACGCACGGCGCGATTACTACATCGTGCGCACCGTGCACGGGCAGCAAGCCTGGGCCTACCTGCCCCCCGGCACCCTCGATGGCTGGATGCTGCACGGCTGGTTCGCCTGACTCCTTCTTCGCCATGAAGATCGACACATCCCACCTGACACCCGCCAACGACGAGGACACCGCCGTCCCCGCCTATGCCGAACTGCACGCGCTCAGCGACTTCAGTTTCCAGCGTGGCGCATCCAGTGCGCGCGAGTTGTTCGAGCGAGCGAGGAGCATCGGCTATACGGCGCTCGCCATCACCGACGAGTGCTCGCTGTCCGGCATCGTGCGCGGCCTGGAAGCGTCGCTGGAAACCGGCGTCCCCCTCATCGTCGGCAGCGAGTTCCGCCTCGCCGACGGCACCGTGATCGTCCTGCTCGTGGAGAACCAGGCGGGCTACGCCGAATTGTGCCGGATCATCACGCTCGGCCGCCGCCGTGCGGCGAAGGGACACTACGAGTTGAACCGTGCCGACTTCGAATCCCTCGGGCCGGGCCTCGGCGTGCTCTGGGCACCCGGCCCCCTCGCCGCCAACACGACGGCCACGCATGAAGATCGCGCGGCCTGGGTGTCGGCCCACTTCCATGGGCGTGCCTGGCTCGCCGTGGAACTGCACCGCGGCCAGCACGACGATGCCGAACTGGCGACCCTGCGCGAGATGGGCGAACGTCACGGCCTGCCCTGCGTCGCCGCGGGGGACGTCCACATGCACCGTCGCCGCCGGCGCGCATTGCAGGACATCATGACCGCCATCAGGCTGAACAAACCCGTATCCGAAGCCGGGCACGACCTGTTCCCCAACGGCGAGCGCCACCTGCGCCGACGCGAGACGATCGCCCGCATCTACCCACGCGACATCATCGATGAAACCCTCGTCGTCGCCGCGCGCTGCAGCGGCTTCGACCTGCGTGACATCCACTATGTCTACCCGCGCGAGCTGGTTCCGGAAGGCTTCGATCCACCGGCCTACCTGCGCCGGCTCGCCTATGAAGGTGCCGCCACGCGCTGGCCCGAGGGTGTCGCGCCCTCGATCGCCGAGCGCATCGAGAAGGAACTCGAACTCATCGCCCGCATGAAATACGAGGCCTTCTTCCTCACCGTGCAGGACATCGTCCGCTTCGCGCGCTCGAAGAACATCCTCTGCCAGGGCCGTGGCTCGGCGGCCAATTCGGTGGTCTGCTTCTGCCTGGGCATCACCGAGGTGAATCCCGCGCAGATATCCACCCTGTTCGAGCGCTTCATTTCGATCGAGCGCGACGAGCCGCCCGACATCGACGTGGACTTCGAACACGAGCGACGCGAGGAAGTCCTGCAGTACGTGTTCAACAAGTATGGCCGTGACCGCGCCGCGCTCGCCGCCACGGTCATCAGCTACCGGCACAAGAGCGCCGCACGTGACGTGGGCCGGGCACTGGGCCTTTCCGAAGACCAGCTCGACCAGTTGAGCCGGGCCTATTCGCATGCGCATGGCGAGGTATCCATCGCCCGGCGCCTGAGCGAACGAGGCTTCGATGTCACCAGCCGTACCATCCGCCAGCTCATGGTGCTGGTGGAAGCACTCAACGGCATGCCCCGCCACCTGTCGCAGCACGTGGGCGGCTTCGTCATCTCCGACACACCGCTGCACCACCTCGTGCCGGTGGAGAACGCCGCGATGGACGATCGCACGATCATCCAGTGGGACAAGGACGACCTGGAAACCATGAAGTTGCTCAAGGTCGACTGCCTCGCCCTGGGCATGCTCACCTGCATGCGCAAGGCGATCGACCTGTTGCGCGAGCACGAAGGCATCGACTACCGCCGCATCGCCGACATTCCCATGGACGATGGCCCGACCTACACGATGATCCAGGAAGCGGACACGGTGGGCGTGTTCCAGATCGAATCACGCGCGCAGATGTCGATGCTGCCGCGCCTGTTGCCGAGGACATACTACGACCTGGTGATCCAGGTCGCGATCGTTCGCCCGGGGCCCATCCAGGGCGGCATGGTCCATCCCTTCCTGCAACGACGAAAGCTGCCCAAGGAGGACATCGTCTACGAACCGGGCGTGCGTGACGTGCTCGAACGCACGCTCGGTGTACCGATCTTCCAGGAGCAGGTGATGGCGCTCCTGCAAGTGGTGGCGGATTTCAAGGCCGGCGAATCGGACGAGTTGCGCCGTTCCATGGCGGCGTGGAAGCGCCGTGGCGGCCTGGAAAAATTCGAGCCGAAAATTCGCCGCAACATGGCGAAGAACAACTACTCCCCCGAGTTCACCCAGCAGATCATCGACCAGATCCAGGGCTTCGGCAGCTACGGCTTTCCCGAATCGCATGCGGCCGGTTTCGCCCTGATCGCCTACGCCTCGTCGTACCTGAAGTGCCACCACCCGGAAATCTTCACCTGCGCGCTGCTCAACAGCCAGCCGATGGGTTTCTACGCGCCCGCGCAGCTCGTCGCCGACGCACGCCGGCACGGCGTGGAAGTACGCCCGCCCGATGTCACCGCCAGTGACTGGGACTGCACGCTCGAATCCATCGAAAGGAAACCGGGCAAGCTCGCCTTGCGACTCGGCCTGCGCCTGATCAACGGGTTGTCCGCCGGGCTCGGCACACGCATCGCGGCCGCACGCGCGGAAGCGCCCCTGCGCGACCTGGCCGATCTTTCCCGCCGCGCCGGCCTGACCCGCTTCGAACGCGAACGCCTCGCCGATGCCGGCGCACTGCGCCTGCTCAGCGGACATCGCCACCGCGCGCGCTGGGAGAGTTCCGGCATCGAACGCAGCCTGCCCTTGATCGACACGGTGGCCGAGGCGCGCCCCACGCTGCGCCCACCCACGCTCGCGGAAAACGTTTTCGCCGACTACGCCACGCATGGCCTTTCACTCGCCGCGCATCCGTTGGGCCTCATTCGCAAGAACTTGCTGGCCCGGCGCGCGCGTCGGGCCTGCGACCTCGAGCGGGAGCGCCATGGCGCCTGGCTGCGCCACGCAGGCCTGGTGACCGTTCGCCAGCGGCCGCAGACCGCCAGCGGAATCACCTTCGTCACGCTCGAGGATGAAACCGGCCAGGTCAACGTGATCGTAAGGCCGAAGGTCGCCGAAGCGTGCCGGCAGGCCTTGCTCGATGCCGTGCTGCTGGCTGTCGACGGACAATGGCAATCGATCGACGGCGTACACCATCTCGTGGCGGGCCGGCTGCACGATTTCAGCGATCTGCTGCCGGCCATGGCCTCCGTGTCGCGCGACTTCCACTAAGTGATTCAACGCTCACATGGCACGACCCTTGCCGTCACTTAACCGTAGCTAATTTTCTCCTGAACGGTTCCCAGCGAATTGCTGCTTTGCAAGAGCAACATTCATCGAAAAAGGAATAGCGTCAGCAAACCCCGCACGGGCCGGTCTTAAGGTCTTACCGGGAGCGATGCTTTTTCGCGCCATGCATCGCGATGTTCCCCAGGCGCCACAAGTTCCAGGAGATTTCGTCATGCGCAACACGAAACTGATCCTCGCCATGCTGGCTGGTTGTATGACCGTGAGCGGCGCAGCCCTCGCACAAAGCGCCTCGCAGACGCCCTCGCCCACGCCGGCGTCGACGGCCGCCACGCCTACGCAGACGACCCACGACTCGATGAAGAAGACCGGCGACTCCATGAGCCAGGATTCGATGAGCCACGACTCGATGAAATCCGGCGCCAGCGATTCCATGAAGTCGACCCACAAGAAACACAAGAAGAGCGGCACCTCGACCGAACCGGCGAAGTCCTCCACGTCGGGCATGTGACCGAAAGCGCATGAACGAAAAAACCCGGCGCCGCGAGGCGCCGGGTTTTTTCATGTCCTGCGAACGCAGGGGCTCAATCGATCTCGGGAAGCACGCTGATCTCGTGATCGCCGATCGTCACGACCTGGCCGGCGCGGACCTTGTAGGTCTTGCGCAGTTCGACCTTGCCGTCGACCGTCACCAGGCCGTCGGCGACCATGTGCTTTCCTTCGCCGCCACTGGCGGCGATGCCGGTCAGCTTCAGCAGGAGGTTGAGCTCGACGTAATCGCCTTCGAGGCGGAATTCATGGAACGACATGGGGAGGCGGCTATGCGGCGGGAGGGCCGCCATTAGAGCGCAATTCGGCCGCCGATGTTGAGCAACATGAATTCATCCGTTCCCATCCCCGCCTCCGCCAGCGCCTCGCCCAGCAGGCGCGGTGGCTCGTCCAGTTGATCGTCGGCCAACTCGAACGCGCCCCAGTGGATCGCGATCGAGCGCTTGCAGCCGATCTCCCGGTGCAGGCGCAACGCCTCCGCCGGATCGACATGCTGGCCACGCATGAACCAGCGTGGCGCATATGCGCCGATCGGAATCGCGGCGAGGTCGATCGGGCCGGCGCGGCGCCCGATCTCGGCCAGCTTGTCCGAATAACCGGTGTCGCCCGCGAACCAGAAGCGGAAACCTTCCTGCGCCATCACCCAACCACCCCAGAGCGAACGGTTGCGGTCCCACAGTGTCCGTGCGCTCCAATGCCGGGCCGGTACGAAGGTGAACGTCGCGCCGCGCACCTCCGTGCTCGCCCACCAGTCCAGTTCGCGCACGTTGCCGATGCGCCCGCGGTCGAACCATGCCTTCAAGCCCAGCGGCACGAGGAACACCGCCTCGGGAAACCGTCGGGAAAGCGCTCGCACCGTGGCGGCATCGAGGTGGTCGTAGTGATTGTGCGAAATCAGCACGACATCGACCGATGGCAGCCCGGCGACATCCACGGGCGCCGGCGTCCGCCGGGCCGGCCCCGCGAACGATACGGGAGACGCGCGGTGACCGAGCACCGGATCGGTGAGCACGGTCAACCCGTGGTGACGGACGAGCACGCTCGCATGCCCCAGCCACCAGGCGGCATCGTCGGTACCCGCTAGGTCCGCGCGTTGCCACCAGCGGCGGGCGAACGCGTCATAACCCTCGGTGGGCGGCCGCGGCAGGCCCTGCTCCTTGCGCTCCTTGCGCCAGCGCTGCAGGCCACCCGGTTCGCGGGTATCGGGCTCGAGGTTGCGGAAGCCTTCCGGCGAATGATGCGCCTTGGAGCGGTCGTAATACGGATTGATCCAGGCCATGCGCAACCTTACGGGATAGACGGGTCGCAGCAGACCTGCGGCCCGCCTTCCGGCACTTCAAGGTGTCAGTCGACTTCCACCCTGCGCACCTGGGCCAGCCAGTCTTCCAGGTTGTAGTAGTTGCTGATCCGGCTGATGCGGCCCTGGGACACTTCGAAGAACGCGCCGCCCGGAAGGACATAACTCTGGCCCTGGGCCAGCGGCAGGCCTTCGTCCGTGGCCTTGTACACGCCATGGACCACGTATTCCGCGGCGGCACGCGTACCGGTCTCGTTGGCCATCACCACGATGTTCTTCAACTGCTCGCTGTAGCTCATGTTCATGCGCTGCAGGAAAGCGGCGAAGCGGTCACGGCCGGTCTCGCGTCCACCCTGGTTGATGTCGTGCACGACATGTTCGTCGAGCAGGGCCAGCATCGAGGCCCAGTCGCCGCGGTTGAAGGCGTCGTAATAGCGGCGGATCAGATCGATCGTTTCGTTCATCGAGGGACTCAATAGAGGATGACGGAGCGGATGGCCTTGCCCTCGTGCATGAGGTCGAAGGCGCGATTGATGTCTTCCAGTCCCATCGTATACGTGATCATCGGGTCGATCTTGATTTCGCCGCCCATGTAGCGATCCACGTAGCCGGGCAGCTGGCTGCGGCCCTTCACCCCACCGAAGGCCGAGCCACGCCACACGCGCCCGGTCACCAGCTGGAAGGGGCGCGTGCGGATCTCCTGGCCCGCGCCGGCGACGCCGATGATGATCGATTCGCCCCAGCCCTTGTGGCAGCACTCCAGCGCGGCACGCATCACGTCGACGTTGCCGATGCACTCGAACGAATAGTCGACGCCGCCGTCGGTAAGGTCGACGATCACCTGCTGGATCGGCGTGCCCGGGTAGTCGCGCGGATTGATGAAGTCCGTGGCGCCGAGCATCTTCGCCATCTCGAACTTCGACGGGTTCGTGTCCACCACCACGATGCGGCTGGCCTTGGCCATGACCGCGCCCTGTACGACGGACAGGCCGATGCCGCCCATGCCGAACACGGCCACGGTGGAGCCCGGCTCCACCTTCGCGGTGTTGAGAACCGCTCCGATGCCGGTGGTGATGCCGCAGCCGAGGAGGCAGACCTTCTCCAGCGGGGCATCCTTGTTGATCTTCGCCAGGGAGATTTCCGGCAGGACGGTGTATTCGCTGAAGGTACTGGTGCCCATGTAGTGCAGCAGCGGCTTGCCGCCCAGCGAAAAGCGCGAGGTGCCGTCGGGCATCACGCCCTTGCCCTGGGTCACGCGGATCTTCTGGCAGAGGTTGGTCTTGCCCGAGCGGCAGAACTTGCACTCGCCACACTCCGGCGTATAGAGCGGGATGACGTGGTCGCCCGGCTTGAGCGAGGTCACGCCTTCGCCTACCTCCTCGACGATGCCGCCCCCTTCGTGGCCCAGGATCACCGGGAACGCGCCTTCGGGATCGTCGCCGGAAAGTGTGTACGCGTCCGTATGGCACACGCCGGTGGCGACGATGCGCACCAGCACCTCACCCGCTTTAGGGCCCTGGACGTCGATTTCTTCGATGGACAAGGGCTTCCCTGCTTCCCAGGCAACCGCGGCGCGAGACTTCATGATGGGCCTTCCTCTTACGATGACTGAACCGGCTTGCGACGCCGGGTGGACCGTGGATTCTAGCCACCCCGGACCCGATCCCGAAGCGGCATGGGGAACCGTTCAGCCCCACGGGTAGCGACGGGCGCCCCCTTGAGTTAAACTAGGGTTAACGGATACGTCCGGAACGGCGAACGAAAGGGCACGGTAAGGATTCCGATAGGCATGACTTATGGCCCCCATCGGAAATTTCTTTGAACCTTTTCCTTACACCGGATGTCCAAGGTTTTAATGCTTGGAAGGCCTTGTAAAGCCGCAAGCCGCCCATAGAAAGGGCCCGTAGGAAACTCGTTAGTTCAGAAATTCGAACCGCTGGGTGCGTGACGAAAGACTAACGAACCGATTGTTCACCAAACGAAACGGACCAATCGCCCGGCGCTTCTTCTTTGGATCGCCCCGGCAGCGTAAGGTCCACGCCACGCCAGAGACCGGCGGCGTCGGCGCCAGAGGATTGAAACATCCGGTCCTTAACGACTGGGAGACAAGACCATGAACGAACTGCGCAATGAATACGGCATCACGACCTTCGAATACGCTGCTGGCAACCGCGCCGCGGACGCCCACGGCGGTCTCGACCTCTTCGGTGGCGAGTTGGACGGTTATGACTGGCTGGGCGAAGTGGCCAGCCGCCTGAGTGGCGATTCGGTCTAACGCGATTCGCCCCGGCCGGGCCACGCTCCGTACTGCAAAACCATAGAGAAGGCCCGCCTCGTGGCGGGCCTTCGGCTGTCAGGACGCCTTGCGCGCCCTCGTTCGAGCGGCTTTCTTGGCCGCCGACTTCCTTCCCGCGGCACCCTTCGTATGCGCCGCCTTCTTGGCCGCCGCCGACCGGCTGGACGAGGTGCGCTTCGCGGCGCTCTTGCGGCCCTGGGCCGATAACGCACGCTTGGACGCGGCGGAATGCCCTTCACGCTTCAACGCCTTGGTCGTCGCACGCGAGCGCGTGGCCGATTTCTTCGCCGTCGCCTTCTTGGCCGTGGACTTCCGGGCCGACGTGCCTGCCGCGCGCTTGCGCGCCGTGGACTTCTTCGCCGCCGTGCCCGCGGAACGCTTCCGGGTGGCCGCACGCGAATCCTGCGCCGCCTTCTTCTTGGTGGCCTTGCTCGCCGTCTTCGACGGCTTGTTCTTCACGCCGGCCCGCCGTGCCTTGGACAAGCCGATGGCGATCGCCTGTTTGGCCGACCGGGCGCCGTGCTTGCCTTCGCGCACGTGCTCGATTTCCTCGTGCACGAATTCCCCGGCCTGGGTCGAGGGCGACTTTCCTTCGCGCTTGTCCTTCCGTGCCTTCGCGATAGTCTTTTTCTCAGGCATGACTTGGTCTCCTCCGGGGAGTGTGGGTCAGGGATCGAGAGGGGGCCGTCGGTGGCGTCGACAGCCGAGACTGCGCGACTACACGTGATGCATACGTATGTCCCGCGTCACGCGAGTCCCGACACCTGGGCCACGAGCCACGCGTTCGCGGCGGAGATCACGACGAAGAGGAACCACGCCGTGCAGGACACAAGGCGCGTGTTGACGAAGCCGCCCATCAAGGCTCGATCGTCGGTGAAACGGATCAGCGGATACATGGCGAAGGGCAGCTGGATGCTGAGCACGACCTGGCTCGCTACCAGCAAGGCACCGATGGCACGGTCTCCCATGGTCACCACGCCGATGAAGGCCGGGACGATCGCCAGCCCTCGCGTGACCAGCCGGCGCTGCCAGCAAGGAATCTTCAGTTGAAGGAAACCATCCATGATCACCTGCCCCGCGATGGTGCCGGTGAAGGTGGAACTCTGTCCCGAGGCGAACAGGCCGATGGCGAAAGCCACGGCGGCGACGGTGGTCCCCGCGATGGGAGCGAGCAGCTGGTAGGCGTCGCCGATGTCGGCGACGTCCGTGCGCCCGCTGGCATGGAACGCGGTCGCCGACACGATCAGGATCGCCGCGTTGATGAGCAAGGCCAGGCTCAACGAGCAGATGGTGTCCACGCGGGTCAGGCGTATCGCCGTGCGCTTGCCCTCCTCGCCTGAAACCGCCCGCGTCTGCACGATCGACGAATGCAGGTAGAGGTTGTGCGGCATGATCGTCGCGCCGAGGATGCCGATCGCCAGGTAGAGCGGCTCCTGCGCCGACACCGCATGCCACGAAGGCACGAATCCCGCCGCGACCTCGGCCCAGTTCGGCCCGAGCAGGAACAGTTGCACCACGAAGCAGATACCGATGGTGCCGACCAGCCCGAGGATGATCGACTCGATCCGGCGGAAGCCCCTGCCCTGCAAGCCGAGGACGATGAAGGTATCCAGCGCCGTCAAGGCGACGCCCACGGGCAACGAGACCCCGAACAGCAGCTTGAACGCCAGGGCGCTCCCGAGCACCTCGGCGAGGTCGCAGGAAACGATCGATATCTCCGCGAATACCCATTGGATGCGCCCGATGGCCTTCGGGTAGCGCTCGCTCGACAGCCGGGCGAGATCCTTCTGGGTGGCGATGCCCAGCCGCGCCGCCAGGCACTGCAACACGATGGCGGCGAGGCTGGAAAGCAGCACGACGAACAGCAGTCGATAGCCGAACCGCGACCCCGCTTCGATATCGGTGGCCCAGTTGCCCGGGTCCATGTATCCGACGGAAACCAGAAGCCCGGGGCCGGCGAAGCGCGCGGCCTTTTTCCACCAGGGCAGGTCGAAGGGAACGATGATGGACCCGGCGACTTCCGACGGGCAGAACGGCGCGGTGGCCGTCTTGGGCAAGGGAAACATGGGCCGCATCGTAACGGGATTCGCGGATGAAAACCGCCGCACGCCGGCTTCACGCGGTGCTAATCACGAAACGGCGTAAACCGGTGCCGCTGCGGACGACGCAGTGCAAGCGAGGAAACCGACGTGGACAAGAACCGTACCGAGGGCATGAAACACGAGGTCAAGGGTTCCATGAAGGAAGCCGTCGGCAAGATCACCGGCAACCCTGCGAAGGAAGCCGCGGGCCATATCGAGAAGAATGCAGGCAAGGTCCAGCGGGAGGCCGGCAAGGCTATCGATCGCGCACGCGACAACAACCGCCACCATTGATCCTGCCCCGCGGGGGCGCCCCGGCCCCCCCCGCAACGCCTCACGCCGGTTCGATGACGACTTCCCTGGCCTTGCGTGGCCGGAAGCGCGAGCGTAGCCAGCGATTGGCCGGCTCCGAAAAGCCCCGGGCGACAAACCAGCCCAGTGCCCACGAACCCATCACCGCCGGCGCGTACCAGATCCAGCCGTCCACCGTGTCCGTACCCGTGGCGCGCGCGCATCCCACCAGCGCAAACACGACGAACATGTGGGTGAGATAGATTTCGTAGCTCGCCCTTCCCATGGCGCGGAGCCAGCCGAAGCCCGGCCACGCCCGGCCGCCTTCCGGCGAGGCGAGCACGAGGCAGGCCGACGCGCCGACCAGCACGAGCATGTAGCCCTCATGGATCACCTTCCACAGCCAGCCGCCGGAAAACATGACCAGGGCGAGGCCCGCGAGGCCGGCCAGCGCGAGCACTGTCCGCCCCCGTGGACCCGCGACGGAGCGAGCAGGCCGCGCACCCACCGCCACTGCGGCGAGGACCCCGGCGGCGATCGCTCCCATGCCCGGCAGGTAGGCTTTCTCCTGCCAGATCTCGTTATCGACGATGGCGGCGCGGGTGAACGGCACCGATAGCACCAGCAACACGAGGACAGGCGCCAGCCAGCGGGTCCGGCCCAGCGACAGGCAGACCAGCGGGAACGCGAGGTAGAACACTTCTTCGATGGATAACGACCACAGCACGTCCCAGCCGCCCGGCAACCATCCGGTACGTCCTTCGTAGACATTGAGGGTGAAGGTCAGCGCCGAAAGAGTGGCACCCAGCGGCGACTGGCCCGGGCGGTCGATGGTGTAGTTCGGCATCTGTAGCGCGTGGCAGGCCAGCAGGATCGCGACGATGCCCAGCAGGCAAGGCGCGATGCGCGAGACACGGCGCACGTAGAAGGCCCGCCAGTCGATCTCGCGCAATGCGCCATCGCGTTCCAGCGCGTGCCGCGTGATCAGGAAGCCGGAGATGACGAAGAAAATGAAGACGGCTTCGTAACCGTTGTGGATCAGGCCCTTCAGGAGCGGAACCGGCAACCAGTTCGCCGCGTCCGTCTTGTGCAAGGGAAGGCGAAGGCCGAGGTGGTGTATCACCACCAGCAGGATGCTGGCGCCCCGCAGCGTGTCGATGCCCGGGCTGCGCGGTAGGCTCGCTGACGACATGGGGGCTTCCGTGGCTGGTCGCGGAAGCATACGCGACGCGGCGCCCACGGCGCACGTGTCATCAAGACATCGTCTTCGCGCCTCGTGCATTATTCCATGACGGTCATCGCTCCGAAGGACATTCCCATGCTCCGGCTTCGCCCGAGATGAACCGGCACGCCGATCCTTTCGCGTTCCTCCCCGTCGACTCGCCGACGGCCGGGGAAATCCGCGCCTTCGACTGGAGCGGTACGCCGTTGGGTTCCGTCGACCGCTGGCCGAACGCCCTGCGATCGATGCTCGCCACGATATTCGACACGCCGCAACCGATGTTCGTGTCCGCCGAGCCCGGCAAGATGTTCTTCTTCAACGATCCCTACCGCCCCATGCTGGGTGGACGCCTGGCCGGTGCGATCGGCCGCTCGTTCGAGACCTTGTGGAAGGACGTCTGGGACGATGTGTCCCCACATGTGGAACGGGCATTGGCCGGCGAAGGATCGATGCATCGCGACCTGCCCCTGCGCATGACCCGGCATGGCTATGACGAGGAAACATGGTGGACCTTCTCGTACGCGCCGCTGCGTGACGAGAACGGCGCCGTCATCGGCATGTACGCCGTCACCAACGAGACCACGCGTGGCGTTCGCTCCGCCCTCGCCTTGCGTGAACTGAACGCATCGCTGGAGCGGGAAATCGACGAGCGCACCCGCGAGCGCGACCAGATATGGGGCATCTCGCGCGACCTCTACGTGGTCATGGGCCGTGACGGCCATTACCGCAACGTCAATCCCGCGTGGGGCGTCGAACTGGGCTACGAGGTCAGCGACCTGGTCGGCCTGGGCTTCGAGGAACTCGTCCATCCGGACGACCTGGAACGTTCGCGCGACGCCGTCTCGCAACTGTTCGATGGAGACGTGGTGGAGGACCTGGAGGTACGCATGCGTACGCAGGACGGCGAATACCGCTGGTTCGCCTGGACCTGCGTACCGGACGGCGACATGGTCTACGGCATGGGCCGCGACATCCAGCGCCGGCGCGACATGGAGGACCAGTTGCGCCACGCGCAGAAACTGGAAGCGCTCGGTCGCCTCACGGGCGGCATCGCGCACGACTTCAACAACATCCTGGGCGGTATCGGCGGTGCCATCGAGGTGCTCACCGAACGTCTGGAGAACGGCCGGGTCGACGGAGCGCGACGCCTGCTCGATGCCGCGGGTGGCGCGGTGAAGCGGGCCGCGGGGCTCACCCACCGGCTGCTCGCCTACTCGCGCCAACAAGCCCTGTCCTTGTCGGACGTGGACGCCAACGCCATCGTGCGCGGACTCGACCTGCTCTTGCGTCCCCTGCTGGGCGAGCAAGTGGCCCTGGACCTGCACATGGAAGCGGGTCTCTGGCGCACGCTGTCCGACGCCAGCCAACTGGAAAGCGCCATCCTCAACCTCGCCATCAACGCGCGCGACGCGATGCCCGGTGGCGGCACGCTGAGGATCGCGACACGCAACGTCGAGCGAGCGGACATCGGCCAGGGCCTCGCCGACTACGTCGTCATCGCCGTATCCGATACCGGCACCGGCATGTCCCGGTCCGTGGTGGAAAAAGCCTTCGATCCATTCTTCACCACCAAGGCGATCGGCCAGGGCACCGGATTGGGCCTGTCGATGGTGGATGGATTCGCCCGGCAGACCGGCGGTCGCGCGATCATCGAATCGCAGCCGGGCCGGGGCAGCACCGTCAGCCTCTGGCTGCCACGCCATGTCGGCGACGCGGCGGCCTCGCACGCGCATATCGAACGTGGCGCGCGTCGCGGCGACGGCAGGCGTGTGCTGCTGGTGGAGGACGAACACATGCTGCGCGCCCTGTCGCGCGAGGTGCTCGAAGAAGCGGGGTATTCGGTGAGCGAGTGCGGCGAAGGCGACGAGGCGCTGCGTCAACTGCGCGCGGGCAATCCCATGGATATCCTCGTGACCGATGTCGGCCTGCCCGGCATGGACGGCAGGCAACTGGCGGTATCGGCGCGCGAGTTGCTGCCGGACCTGCCTGTCCTGTTCATCACCGGCTATGCGTGGGAGGCCTTCGCCGACGCGCCACGGCTACCCGAACGCAGCGCCATCCTCGGCAAGCCGTTTTCCCTTCACGCGCTGGCCGAAGCCGTGGCCGACCTGCTCGACGATACGCGCCCCTGACGGAGGCGGCGCGCCGTCAGGCCGGTTCGGTCTCGGCCACCACCGGATGCGACACGTCGTGAATCGCCGCGGCGCGCTGCATGGCCCTCAGGAAATCCGTGCCGTAGCGCATCACGAAGGGCGCCACGGTACCGGGCACGAAGCCATCGGGCAGGGCCGCCACAGCGGCGCCGGCATCTTCGGTGATCGGATTGAAAGGTGTGAATCGACTTGCCATGGCCTTGACGGCCCCCTGTTGACATTCCCCCAGGATGCGTAACTAAAGCAAAAATCCGGCCACGTCAATGGGGCACAGGACACCCGAGGGTGCATGCGGCATAAGCGCACATCCGTCTGACGGCGAAGGGAGCCGGCCCGCCGCGATCCTAGAATGGCCTTGCACGCACCAGGCAGAGAGAGCGAGGTTCCTCATGTACCAGGCTTGCGCACAGATCCAGCACGCCGCCCTCCCGGCCGCAACCCGGGCGGCCGTGCATTGCAGCGCCTCCTGCCGTCACGCCGGCGCATGCGAAGCGACCCGCGGCGGCGACGACAACCTGCTGGAGATGCGTGGCGTGGTGGAACGTGTCGGACCCTTCTTCGAAGGCGACCGTCTCGTCCAGCCCGAAGCGCCGCATCGCGCGGCGTTCGCCGTGCTGTCAGGCCTGGCCATGAGCGTCGGTGGCGGCCGCGTGCTCGCCTTCCACCTGCCCGGCGAATTGTTCGCCCTCGACGTCGCGCGCAGTCAAACCCATGGCGCGTCCGTGGTGGCCGTCGGCAAGACATGGTTCTGTCGTTTCCCCCGGGCCGCGACCGAAGCGCTATGCGAACACAACGAGGACATCGCCCGGCACCTGCGCATGTTGCGCAGGCGCGAGCGCGGAAAGACGCCCCATGCCGCGGAGGGTTCCGCCATCGAGCGCGTGCGCGCTTTCCTTGCCGACCTGCTCGAACGCCGGCGGCGTATCGAAGGGCCCTCGCCTTTCGTCCCCTTGCCGATGTCACGCGATGACATCGGTTCCTACCTGGGGATGAGCCCGGCGACCGTGACGCGGATGCTGGCGAAACTGCGTGCCGAAGGCGTGCTTGCCATCCGCGTCGACGGCGTCGACGTGCTCGACGAAGCGTCCCTGCTTCACTGACGAAGCCCTCATAGTTTCACCCGCACCCCCAGCGTGAAGAACCGGCCGATCACGCCGTTCTGCGCGTAGGTCGGGTTGTAGTTGAGCGCGGCGTAGTTCAGCGGATCGAACGGCGCCTTCTTGTCGAACACGTTCATGATCGAGCCGGTGATCGCCACCTTGTCGCTGATGTCGTAGCGCCCGGTCAGGTCGAAGTCCGTGAACGAGGACATGCGGCAATCGGCGGGGACGTTCGCACCCGTGTCCGTGTTGGTCGAGAAACATCCCGTGGTGATGTCGGGCGCGGTCAACTTGATCCCGCTCGTGTAGTACAGCGTGCCGGTGATGGTGGCCTTTCCGAACTGGACGCTGTTCGCCCAGGAACCCCGGTAGCGCGGCGTGCCCGCGCCGGATGACAACCCATAAGGACCGTGCGTGCCCACGAACTGCAACTTGCTCCCATCCTCGAGGGTCAACTGCCAGCTGATGATCCTGGTCAGGTTCAATTCGCTGGTGAAGCGCACGTTCTCGCTGAAGTCGTGTCCCGCCTTGAGGTTCAGGTCCAGGCCCTTGGTCTCGAGCGCGTTCTGGTTGACGTAAGGCGCGGCGACCACGAGTGGGCGTGGCAAGGCATCCGGCGCGGCGGGATCGGGCACATCCTGCACGATCGCCGACCCCGGCGGTAACGGCAGGCCCGCGTAATACGCATCCAGCACCGCGCTCGCGCTCTGCTGCGCGATCACGCCGGTTTTCTTGATCCGATAGTAGTCCAGCGACGCACTGAGGTCCGCCGTGGGCTGGTACAGGATGCCGAAGGTCCAGCTCTTCGAGCGCTCCGGCTTGATGTCCGGATTGGCCCGCGTGAGGAAGCCGAGGGCATAGGGCTGCACGTAACCGCTGTTGCCGTGCGCCGCCTGGAAATCCTCCGGTGGCGTATAGGTGGCGAATCCTTCCGCTTCGCTCGAACCGTTCTCGGCGAAACTCGGCGCGCGGAATCCCTTGGAGAAGGTGCCACGGAACGCCAGTTCCTCGATCGGCTTCCACTTGATGCCGATCTTTGGCGAAAAGTTGTTGCCGAAATCGGAATAGTGATCGTAGCGGCCCGACACGTCGACCTCCAGCGACTCGAGGAACGGCGCATCCAGTTCGGCATAGAGGCCCGAGACGGTGCGATCGCCTTTCACGTGGGCGATGCCCAGGCCTTGCGCGGCCAGGTTCGGGTTGAGGTCCGGATCGTCCTGTTCCTCGTGGCGCACATCGAGGCCCGCGGCGAGGCCCAACGAACCGCCGGCCAGGTCCATCAGCGGACGCGTCACGCGGAAATCGAATGACTGCAAGTCGCTGGTCGAGGTCTTCTTCAGCGGCGGCGATAGTGCGCCGAGGAACTCGCGCGAGTTCGCGCCGGGATCGATGAAGTTATACGTCCCGTTGGTCACCGCATCGATCAGTCTGTCGTAGTTGAGGAGGCCCGAGAGGCGCGTGTCCAGCGACGAATGGTTGAAGACCAGGGCGGTGTCGTAGCTCCAGTCGCCCCACGACCCGGTCAGGCCGCCGACGAGGCGCAGGTTGTGGTTGTCGTTCTCGCCGCTTGCCAGCGCGCTCGGGAACCCGTAGTTGATGAGCGCCGCCTTGCCTTCGGCGGCGAACGGGTTGTTCGGATTGAGCGAGCCGTCGGGCAGGGTCGCCGGCAAGGCGATCGAGTTCGTGTTGCGCGGCGTGCCCACCTGGATCTGCGCGGGCACCCCAGGGAAGGAAGTCTTCACCTCGTAGTAGCTGGCGGCGAGATAAGCCTTGCTCGTGTCGGACAGCTTGATGGTGAATCGTCCGTACAGGCCGCGGCGGTCCATCGTCGGCTGGATGGCGGTATAGCGCGCGAAGTTCTGCGCGCAGTAGCTCCCGGGATTCGCCGGGTCATCGGTGACCAGCGTGCCCCGCGATCCGCAGGGAACCAGCGGCTGTGCCACCGCATCCGGGTCCGGGACGCCCGATGTGACATCGCCCGGACGCGACAGCGTGCCAGGCGTCACCGTGCCATAGATCGATCCGGAGTTCTGCGAAGGCTGTCCTCCGATGAGGTTGTTGCCGCCACTGCGCCGGGTGTCGGCCGTGTTGTAGGGATATCCGCGCTGGCGAGTGAGTATCTCGTCGTCGTGTTGGTACTCGGCGCTGAAATACGCGTTCCAGCCATCCTTGTTGAGATCGCCGCCACCGAACAGCACCGTGGCACGCCGGGTCGTGCCGCCACCGTGTTGCGAGGTACCGACATCGGCGGTGAACTCGGTGCCCTGGTAGCCCGGCCGGAGGATGATGTTGACCACGCCGGCGATGGCGTCCGCGCCATATAACGACGATGCGCCGTCCTTCAGCACCTCGATGCGCTCGATGGCATTGGACGGGATGGTGTTGAGATCGACGAAGGAGCGCTGGCCATCATCGGCCAGGGGATAGTTCGCCGCGCGGCGGCCGTCTATCAGCACGAGGGTGGAGTTGACGGTCAGGCCACGCAGCGCCACGCCCGACGAGCCGGCGGCGAAGCCAGCGGTGAACGAGGCCGGTATCGAGCCACTATTGTCCGCCGACACGGCGCGGACCACATCGGATACCGTGGTGAGGCCGCTTTTCTGGATCTGCTCGGCCGTGATCGTCGTCACCGGCGAAGGCGTCTCCACGTCGATGCGGGGTAGCGCCGACCCGGTGACGGTGATGGCCTGAAGTTCCGTCGTCTGCTGTTCCTGCTGGTTCGCCGGGGTCGCGGTGGGCGTATCTTGCGTGGCCCGCGCGGGTGCGTCCTGCGCAGCCGTGGCGCCACAGGCGCATGCCAATGCGGTGGCGATGGACAAAGCGAGGCCGTGACGCCGAAGCGCCTTCTGGGATGTCGTTTTCATTGTGAGTCTCCGGAGCCTTAGGGGAGTGGGGCTGGGACTTGGCGGCTCCGGGAATGAGTTCGCAACGCGGCATTCACAGGGACGCAAGGAAAACTTACGCCGTGTAAACAAGGCGCACCATCGGCCATTCGGAATATGTTGCGATGGGCGAAAACGGCAAGCGGTGGCACGGGCTATGCACGCGCCACCATCGGTTCACTCGTCGCCGGGATCGAATCCCTCGCGTTCGCGCATGAGCTTGCGGGCGGCGGCGATGCCGAGTGTCAGGCCCTCCGCGCAGGCTTCTTCTTCGTGCTCATGCAAGGTCGTGCACAATTTCTCCTGCAACTCCTCACCGTCTTCGCTGATGACGTACTTGCCGCGCCAGCGGCCCGGCTTGGCCACGTAGCACGTGCCTTCCACGTCGAAGTAACCGATCTTTCGATGCGTCATGAGTGGGATGATCCTCCTTATCGCCCCCCATCGTAAGGATCGTGGATCAACACGACGTGCAGCGCTATTGCAGCCTGTCGACCGGACGCTTCGCGTTGGATTCGAATTCCCGCCAGATGCCGTCGGCGCCTTCCACCGAAACCAGTACCTGCAAGCCGTTCTGCGTGCCCAACAGCTTCGACTGCTGCACCGCATAGGCGATGGCGGCGATACGGGTCTCGAAGTTCTCGGTGGGCACGCCGTTCATCTGCACGTGCCACAGGCCCGCCATATCCGGATGGAACGGGATGTCGTAGATCACCAGGGCCATGGAGTAATGGGTAACCTCGCTAGGCGGAAGGCCGGCGGCCCCACGGTCCATGGGTGTCACGGCTGCATCGTCAGGTGCGCAAGATTATCCGTTCCCACATGCCCCCACAACGGAAGACCGCGTATGCCGTTCCTTCACGCGAAGGTCACGCCGGACGGCTAACGCGGCGTATCGAAATCGCCAGGACTGGCATCCGTCGCCCGCCATTCGGGCTGGCGTTCGCGCACCGCCGCGAGCAGCGCCCGCTGCACGCCTTCCAGGTCGCGATCGGTCGTATACACGGGTGAACCTGGCTGCTGGCGCCATGAATCGGCGAGCGTACCGGCATCGACGCCGTCGAAGCCGAGTTCCTCCACCAGTTTCAGGACCTTCGCCTTCGCGTTCGCATCGTCACCCGCTACCGGCAAGGCGATACGTCCCTCCGCCGTCGCCGGCTTGCCCCGCTTCAGGAGATGATCGGCGTAGATATTGTTGAACGCCTTGATGACCGGGCGGCCGAGCCTGTCCGATACCCATTGGCTTTCCGGTACGCCTTCCTCGATAGGATCGATGCGCCCGTCACGCTGCCGCGGATAGTAGTTGCCCGTATCGATCACCACGGTGTCGTCGGGGACGCCCGCGAACAGATCCGCTGGCAAGTCGGGGATCTTCGATTCGGGAATGGTGACGACCACGACCTCGCCGGCACGCGCCGCCTCGCGCGCGGTGACGGCCACCGCGCCCGTTTCGTTTTCGAGGGCGGTCAGCGTATGCGGTCCCCGGGAATTGGCGATGAACACCTCGTGCCCGAGTTCGCGAAAACGCCTCGCGAGGGTGCCGCCGATGTTGCCGGCCCCGATGATGCCAATCTTCATGGCTGTCTCCGCTTCGGCGAAAAAGGTCGATTCTCGTCATTCCGCGTGAATGCCGGGCGAGCGTTCGGTGAGCATGATGCGCTGGGGGAGGCCGGGGGAGCTGCCGGGCGCCACCCTCGGCGCGACGGTAGTCGCCGTCCCTTGGGCAAGGATGCCGCTGGCGCGGCCGTGTTTGATGGCTGGCGCCCCGGCGGGCTCGGACGGTCGGGCGGGGTTTCCGATTCGCCCTCCTGGCTC
>NZ_JBPGXU010000066.1:0-21279 GCF_056755675.1 Luteibacter sp. KNZ12-1A
GTGGGCGGCGCCGTCGTGGGGGCGCCCGGGCGGGCTCGGGGTCTTGTGACGCCCCCCGCCCGTGGGTCCACGGGGGCGCCCCCCACAACAGCCTGCAAGGCAGCCCCCATGATCCGGCTCCCACAAACAAAAAGGGCGCCGGATCGCCGGCGCCCTTCGATCGTTCCCTGCCCTGCGGATCAGCCTGCGAAGGCCCGCTGGCACCACGCCAGCAGCGGTGCCCAGGTGAAGCCGAGGACCAGCAGCGCGAGCGCGTTGATCGACAGGACCCAGCGGGCCGGCGCGTCGGCCGTGGCGCGGACATCGGTGCCTTCGACCGGCTGGTCGAAATACATGACCTTCACCACGCGCAGGTAGTAGTACAGGCCGATGATCGCGAAGACCGCGCCGACCAGGGCGAGCCAGAGCATGCCCGCGTCGACGGCCGCCTTCAGCACCAGCAGCTTGCCGAAGAAGCCGAACAACGGCGGCACGCCGGCCAGCGAGAACATCACCAGCAGCATCAGGAAGGCGAACCACGGCGAGCGCTGGTTGAGGCCGCGCAGGTCGTCGATCTCTTCGCACTCGAAGCCCGAGCGCGACAGCACGAGGATCATACCGAAGGCCGCGGCGCTGGTCAGCGCGTAGCTCACCGCATAGAACATCGAGGCCGAATAACCCTCCGGACCGGCATTCACCAGGCCGAGCAGCAGGTAGCCCATGTGCGAGATGGTCGAGTAAGCCAGCAGGCGCTTGAGGTTGGTCTGCACGATGGCGACGAGGTTGCCGATCGCCAGCGAAAGCACCGCCAGCACGGCGAGCATCAGCTGCCACTGCGAGGCCAGGCCGGTCGCGCCACCGGCGGCATCGCCCATGCCGGTGGACAGCAGGCGATACGCCATGCCGAACGCGGCCAGCTTCTGCGCGGAACCGATGAACACGGTCACCGCCGTCGGCGAGCCCTGGTACACGTCCGGGATCCACATGTGGAACGGCGCGGCGCCGAGCTTGAAGCCGATGCCCACGATCATGAAGACCAGGCCGAACAGCAGCAGGGTCTTCCACTCCGTGCCGACGATGGCCGCGTGGATCGTGTGCAGGTCGAGGCTGTGCGTGGCGCCATAGACCATCGACATGCCATACAGCAGCATGCCCGAGGCCAGTGCGCCCAGGACGAAGTACTTGATCGCCGCTTCCGAGGAAAGCTGCGAATCGCGGTTCAACGCCACCAGCGCGTACGACGACAGCGTCAGCAGTTCGAGGCCGAGATAGACCGTGACCAGGCTACCGGCGGACACCAGGAACATGATGCCGACGGTGGCGAAGATCGTCAGCGTGTAGAACTCGCCGAACGGAATCGCCCTTTCCTTCAGATAAGGACGGGCGTAGACGAAGATCACCGCGGTGATCAGCAGCGAGAAGAGCTTGAGGACCTCGGCCACGCCGTCGCGGACGAACATGCCGCTGAAAGCCGTGACCGGCGCCGCGGGCTGGCCGCTGACGACGAGATAGGCGCCGATCAGCAGGACCAGGATGGAAAGCCAATGGACCGCGCCCTTCTGGCCCGGCTTGAGGTACGCGTCCAGAAGGAGCAGCACGCAAGCCGCGACCACGAGGTAGACCTCGGGAAGCAGGATCAGGATGTCGTTGATACTCGGCATGGATAGTTCCCGCTCAGACTTTGGTGATGGCCAGTTGCTCGACGATACGAGCGACCGAGGCATCCATCAGGTGGACCAGCGGCTCAGGCCAGATGCCGAGGATCAGCACACCGGCGGCGAACGCGCTCAGCATGAAGATCTCGCGACCGTTGACGTCCGTCAGTTCCGCGACGTGCTTGTTCGTGACATCGCCCCAGAGCACGCGCTTGACCATCCACAGCGTGTACGCGGCGCCGATGATCAGGGTGAACGCGGCGAACAGCGCGATCCACGGGTTGGCGCTGAACGAGGCCAGGATGACCATGAACTCGCCGACGAAACCACTGGTTCCCGGCAGGCCGCTGTTGGCCATGGCGAACAACACGTAGAACGGGGCGAAGATCGGCATCACGTTGATGACGCCGCCGTAGTCCTTGATCTGGCGCGTGTGCATGCGGTCGTAGAGCACGCCGATGCAGCTGAACATCGCGCCGGAGATGAAGCCGTGCGAGATCATCTGCACCATCGCACCCTGCATGCCCAGGCGCGCGGCTTCAGGATTGTTCGTCTCGCGAACCAGCAGGAAGGCGATGAAGATGCCCAGGGTGACGAAGCCCATGTGCGCGATGGACGAGTACGCCACCAGCTTCTTCATGTCCTGCTGGACCAGCGCCACGTAGCCGATATAGCAGACCGCGATGAGGCTGAGCACGATGACCAGCCAGGCGAAGTGATGCGAGGCGTCGGGCGTGATCGGCAGGCTGAAACGGAGGAAACCGTAGCCACCGATCTTCAGCATCACCGCCGCCAGCACCACCGAACCGCCGGTGGGCGCTTCCACGTGGGCATCCGGCAGCCAGGTATGCACCGGCACCATCGGCACCTTGATCGCGAAGCCCAGCAGGAAGGCGAAGAACAGCCAGCTCTGCTCGGTCATCGTCAGGTGGACGTTGGCCATGTCGGCGATGGCGAAGCTGCCACTGGTCTTGTGGTACAGGTAGATCAGGCCGATCAACATGAAGATCGAGCCGAAGAACGTGTAGATGAAGAACTTCAGCGTGGCGTAGACGCGGCGCGGACCACCCCAGATACCGATGAGGACGAACATCGGGATCAGCATGGCCTCGAAGAACACGTAGAACAGCAACGCGTCCGTGGCGCAGAACACGCCGATCATCATGCCTTCGAGGATCAGCATCGCCGCCATGTACTGGTGCGGCTTGTTCTGGATGATCTCCCACGCACCCACGATCACGAGGATCTGGACGAAGGTGGTGAGGATGATCAGGGCGACGGAGATGCCGTCGACCGCCAGCGAGTAGTTGATGCCCAGCGACGGGATCCAGCTCATCGATTCGCCGAGCTGGAGGGTACCCGTGGAGGCGTCGTAGGCAGGCAGGAGGGCCAGGCTGGCGGCGAAGGTGGCAACCGCGACCAGCAGCGAGATCCAGCGGGCGAGGCCTGGGCGACCGGCGCCGGCCAGCAGCACCGGGATGGCGCCGACGACCGGGAGCCAGATCAACAGGCTGAGCAAGTGATTCGACATAGAGCTCGTTTCCCTTATTGCCCGATCAGCCAGTACCCGCCGAGGAGCAGGATAAGACCGAGGATCATGGCGAACGCGTAGTGGAAGAGGAATCCGGATTGCAGGCGGCGGGTGCCGCTGGCGATGCGCTGCACGAGGCCGGCCGAGCCGTTCACGATGGCACCGTCGATGATGGCGGCGTCGCCCACCTTCGACAGGCCTTCACCCAGCTTCACGCCACCCTTCGCGAACACCGCGAAGTAGAGTTCATCGATCCAGTACTTGTGGTTGAGCAGCTCGTACACCGGCTTCAGCGCGCTCTTCGCCTTGTCGGCGACGGACGGGTTGAACAGGTAGACGTACGTGGCGACGGCGAAGCCCGCGAAGGCCAGCCAGAACGGCGCGGCGGTGAAGCCGTGGATCGCCATGTTCAGCGCGCCATGGAATTCATGCGCGAGTTCGCCGAGGACATTGTTCGCCTCGTTCACGTGGATGGCCTTGCCGAACCAGTCGCCGAACAGCATCGGGCCGACGGTGAAGAAGCCGATCAGGATCGAGGGGATGGCCAGCAGCACCAGCGGCACGGTGACGACCCACGGCGACTCGTGCGGCGCGTGTTCCAGGATGCCCGGTTCGTGGTGCGGGTCTTCCTTGTGCGTATCGCCATGCGCGTCGTCGTGCGAGGCGTGCGCATCGTGATGGGCGTGACCATGCGCCACCGTGAAGCGCTCCTTGCCGTGGAAGGTCATGTAGAGCAGGCGGAAGCTGTACAGCGAGGTGACGAACACGCCGGCGAGCACGCAGAAGTACGCGTAGCCCGCGCCCCAGCGATGCGACTCGCCCACGGCCTCGATGATGGCGTCCTTCGAGTAGAAGCCCGAGAAGAACGGCGTACCGGCGAGGGCCAGCGAACCGATCCACATCGTGATCCAGGTGACCGGCATGTACTTGCGCAGGCCACCCATGTAGCGCATGTCCTGCTCGTGGTGCATGCCGATGATGACCGAGCCCGCACCGAGGAACAGCAGCGCCTTGAAGAAAGCGTGGGTCATCAGGTGGAACACGGCGCCGCTATACGCGGACACGCCCAGCGCGACGGTCATGTAGCCCAGCTGCGAGAGCGTCGAGTACGCGATCACGCGCTTGATGTCGTTCTGCACGATGCCGATCAGGCCGGTGAACAGCGCCGTGGTCGAGCCGATCACCAGGATGAACGACAACGCGGCGTCGGTCAGCTCGAACAGCGGCGACATGCGGGCGACCATGAAGATACCCGCGGTCACCATCGTGGCCGCGTGGATCAGCGCCGAGATCGGCGTGGGGCCTTCCATCGAATCCGGCAGCCACACGTGCAGCGGCACCTGGGCGGACTTGCCCATCGCGCCGATGAACAACAGGATGCCGATCACGGTCGCGGCGTCCCACGCATGGTTCTGCGTGATCTGCAGGGTCTTGCCGACCAGTTCCGGAGCGTGGTCGAAGGCCGTCTGGTAGTCCAGCGTGCCCATGAAGTACAGGATCGCCGAGATGCCGAGCAGGAAACCGAAGTCGCCCACGCGGTTGACCAGGAAGGCCTTGAGGTTGGCGAAGATCGCCGTCGGGCGCTTGTACCAGAAGCCGATCAGCAGGTACGAAACCAGGCCCACCGCTTCCCAGCCGAAGAACAGCTGCATGAAGTTGTTGCTCATGACGAGCATCAACATCGAGAAGGTGAACAGGGAGATGTAGCTGAAGAAGCGCTGGTAGCCCGGGTCGTCCGCCATGTAGCCGATGGTGTACAGGTGCACCAGCAGCGAGACGAAGGTCACGACCACCATCATCATGGCGGTGAGACGGTCGACCATGAAGCCCACGGAGGCGTGGTACTGGCCGATCTGGAACCAGGTGTAGATGTCCTGGTTGAAGTTCTGCGCGCCGCCCCAGACCAGCTGGTACAGCACATGGAACGACAGGCCGCAGGCGATCGCCACGCCGAGCAGCGTGGCGGTATGCGCCCCTGCCCGGCCGATCACCTTGCCGAACAGGCCGGCCAGGATCGAACCCACCAGCGGCGCGAGGGCGATCGTCAGCAGGATTGAAAGCGAGAGACTCATCGGATCAACCCTTCATGCTGTCGATTTCGGCGACATTGATCGTGCTGCGGTTACGGAACAGCAGGACCAGGATCGCCAGGCCGATGGCGGATTCCGCCGCGGCCACGGTGAGGATGAAGAACACGAACACCTGGCCGCCCACGTCGCCGAAGAAGCGCGAGAAGGCCACGAAGTTGGTGTTCACCGCCAGGAGCATCAACTCGATCGCCATGAGCAGCACGATCACGTTCTTGCGGTTGATGAACAAGCCGGCGACGGCGATACAGAAGAGGATCGCGCCGAGGACGATGTAATGGGAAAGCGTGATCACGGAATGTTCTCCTGCGGCGGCACGACGACCGGGGCCGGGCTGACGGAAGCCATCTGCTCGCTGGCCACCTTGACCACGCGGACGCGGTCGACGGCGTTGACGGCAACCTGCTGCGCGGCGGACTGATGGCGTACACCGGCACGCTGGCGCAAGGTCAGGGCCACGGCGGCGACGATACCCACGGTGAGGATCAGCGCGGCGATCTCGAACGGCAGCAGGAACTCGGTGTACAGGGCCTGGCCCAGCCACGCGACGTTCGACTCACCGGCCGGGTTGGGACCCAGCGTATGGGCGTGCATGGCCTTGACGCCGATCATCGCCAGCATTTCGACCAGCATGACCAGGGCCACGACGATGCCCACCGGCAGGTAGCGGATGAAGCCCTCGCGGACCTGCTCCTGCTTGATGTCGAGCATCATGACGACGAAGAGGAACAGCACCATCACCGCGCCGACGTAGACCACGACGAGGGCGATAGCGAGGAATTCCGCTTCGGCCAGCAGCCAGACGCAGGCCATGCTGAAGAAGGTCAGCACCAGCGAGAGCACGGCGTGAACCGAGTTTTTCACGCTGATGACCATCAGTGCGCCGACGACGGACACGGCACCGAAGAGGTAGAAACAGATGAGTTGGAGCAGATCGTTATTCATCGCATAGGTCTCTTCGGCGCTCAGCGGTAAGCCGCGTCCTGAGCGCGGGCGGCAGCGATGTCCTGCTCGAAACGGTCACCGATGGCCAGCAGCTGGCCCTTGGTCACCACGTTCTCGCCACGATGCTCGAAGTGGTACTCGTGCACGTGCGTCTCGACGATCGAATCCACCGGGCAGCTCTCTTCGCAGAAACCGCAGAAGATGCACTTGAACAGGTCGATGTCGTAGCGCGTGGTGCGGCGCTGGCCGTCTTCCGCGCGCGGGGCCGAATCGATCGTGATCGCCAGCGCCGGGCACACCGCCTCGCACAGCTTGCACGCGATGCAGCGCTCTTCACCGTTGGCGTAACGGCGCAAGGCGTGCAGGCCGCGGAAGCGGTTCGACTTGGGGATGTGCTCCATCGGATAGCGCATCGTGTACTTCGGCTTGAACATGTAGCGCATGGTCAGCGCCATGCCCTGGAACAGTTCGATGAGCAGCAGGCTCTTGAAATAGTGGGTAACGCGGGTCATGGCTTTCAGGCTCCCGTGCCGATGTGGACCCAGCCGAAATACTTCATGCAGCCGGCGACAAGGACCCAGACGATGGTGATGGGGATGAAGACCTTCCAGCCGAGGCGCATGATCTGGTCATAGCGATAGCGCGGGAAGCTGGCGCGGAACCACAGGAACAGGAAGGCGAAGATGAAGGCCTTGATGAACAGCCAGTGGAAGCCGCCGTGGCCGACCACGCCCCACGACTCGGGGAACGGCGACAGCCAGCCGCCCATGAACAGGATCGAGGTGAGGAAGCTCACCAGGATCATGTTGGCGTATTCGGCCAGGAAGAAGATGGCGAACGCGGAACCGGAGTACTCGACGTGGAAGCCCGCGACGATTTCCGATTCGCCTTCCGCGACGTCGAACGGCGCGCGGTTGGTTTCGGCCACGCCCGAGACGAAGTAGATGACGAACACCGGCAGCAGCGGCAGCCAGTACCAGTCGAAGAAGTTGCCCGACTGCCCGTTGACGATCGCCGTGAGGTTGAGGCTGCCGGTCAGCACCAGCACGCAGACGATGGACATGCCCATCGCCAGTTCGTACGAGATGACCTGAGCCGCCGCGCGCATGGCGCCGAGCATCGCGTAGCGCGAGTTCGACGACCAGCCGGCGAGGATGATGCCGTACACGCCCATCGAGGTCATCGCGAGCAGGTACAGCACGCCGGCGTTGACGTTGGCGAGCACGGTCTCCGGGCCGAACGGCACCACCGCCCAGGCCGCCAGCGCGGGCACCAGGGCCAGCATCGGTGCCAGGTAGTAGAGGAACTTGTTCGCGTTGGTCGGAAGGATCACTTCCTTGATGAGTAGCTTGACCACGTCCGCGAAGGCCTGCAGCAGGCCGAGGGGGCCGACCTTGTTCGGCCCCATGCGCACGTGCATCCAACCGATGACCTTGCGTTCCCAGTAGACGAACATCGCCACCGCGATAATCAGCGGCAGGACGATCGCCACGATGAACAGCACGGGCATCAACAGGTGGTCCCAGAGTTGCTGACCCATGGTTTATGCCTTGCTCAAAGTGATGGCCGCGCCGTACGGAGGCAGCATGGCGGTTTCGGAATGCGCGGCTTCGATCCAGGCGGCGCCCGCGGGCACCGCGGCATCGATCGCCACCGGCAGCACGGTATCGCCGATGCGGGCATTGCCGCCCTCGACGAGGCCCAGCTTGCCGGCGTCGTCCGCATTGATGCGGATGGCGGCCGGGCGGTTCAGCGGATGCGCGTTCAGGGCACCCGCACGTCGCAGCACGGCGTCCACGCGGTAGATCGGCGTCGTGGCCAGGCGCGAGAAGGTCACGCCCGAGGTGCGCGGCGCGAGCTGGTGACGGACCTCCGAAGCACGCTCCGTGAGTCCGTCGCGAAGGCCGGCCAGGTCCTCGAACTCGAAGCCCGGCAGACCGAGCAAGCCGCCGAGGGCGCGCAACACCTTCCAACCCGGACGGGCGTCGCCCGGCGCCTTGGCACCGGCGAGCATGGTCTGGGTGTTGCCTTCCACGTTGACCAGGCTCGCGTCGATCTCCGGCGTGAGGCCGATCGGCAGGATGACGTCCGCCGAATCCTTCAGCGCATCGCTGGCGTAGGCAGCGAAGGCCACCACGGTCTGCGCCGAATGCATCGCCTGCAAGGCGAGCGCACCGTCGGCGAAATCGTGCGGCGGCTCGACGTTGTAGAGCACGTAGCCCTTGCGCGGCTGGGCAAGCATCGCACGCGCATCGAGACCACCGGCGGTCGGCAGCACGCCGACCGAGGACAGGCCGATCGCGTTGGCGGCGAGCGGGATCTCGTTGAACGCGGCACCCGCGGCCTGCGCGATGAAACGGGCGATCGCGCGCAGCCAGGAAGCTTCCGGATGCGTCGCGGCGGCATGGCCGAGGATCACCACGGCGTCGCTGGACAGCGCCTTGAACGCGTCGCGATGCGCGTCGGTGGTTTCCACGCCGTTCAGTGCCGGCGCGATCGCCTCCGGCACGCCGGCGCCACCTTCGCTGGCGGCCTTGGCCAGGACCAGCAATTCGTTCACAAGCGCGTGCGGCGCGGCGACGGACTCGCCGGCCAGCGGATAGTTGAAGTTGAAGTGGGCCGGATTGACGGCGTACACCTTGGCGCCCTTCTTCACCGCCTGGCGGATGCGGTGATTGAGCAGCGGCACTTCGTGGCGCAGGTCCGAACCGACGAGCAGCGCGGCCTTCACCTTCTCGAACGAGGCGATGGACGAGGCGAACGGTTTGGCGAAGGCGTTGTCGGCGAAGTCGAGCTGACGCAGGCGATGGTCGACATGGGCACTGCCCAGGCCACGGGCGAGGCGGACGAGCAGCTCGCCTTCCTCGTTCGAGGTGGCGCCGTGCACGAGCACGCCGAGGTCGGAACCGGCGACGCTCTTCAGCGATTCGCGGGCGACGGAAAGCGCGTCGTCCCACGTCGTGGCGGACCACTGGCCGTTGCGCTTGACCATGGGCGACTTCACGCGGTCCGCGGCGTACAGGCCCTGGTGGCTGTAGCGGTCACGGTCGGAGAGCCAGCACTCGTTGATCGTCTCGTTGTCGCGCGGCACGTTGCGCAGCACTTCACCGCGGCGCGTGTGCATCCACAGGTTCGAGCCCAGCGCATCGTGATAACCGATGGACGGGCGCGCGATCAGCTCCCAGGCGCGCGCCTGGAACTGGAACGGCTTGTTGGTCAGCGCGCCGACCGGGCAGACGTCGATGATGTTGCCCGACAGTTCGCTCTCGATCGTCTTGCCGATATAGGTGCCGATTTCCAGGTTCTCGCCACGGCTCATGCCGCCGAGTTCGTACGTGCCGGCGATCTCGCTGGTGAAGCGGACGCAGCGCGTGCACTGGATGCAGCGGGTCATCTCGGTGGCGATCAGCGGGCCGAGGTTCTCGTCGGCCACGGTGCGCTTGCGCTCGTTGAAGCGCGACACCGAACGGCCGTAGCCGAGCGAGACGTCCTGCAGTTCGCACTCGCCGCCCTGGTCGCAGATCGGGCAGTCGAGCGGATGGTTGATGAGCAGGAACTCCATCACGTTGCGCTGCGACTTGAGCGCCTTGTCCGAACGCGTGAAGACCTTCATGCCCTCGCCCACCGGCGTGGCGCAGGCCGGCGCCGGCTTCGGCATCTTCTCGATTTCCACCAGGCACATGCGGCAGTTGGCGGCGATCGCGAGCTTGCGGTGATAGCAGAAGCGCGGGATGGGGATACCGACGGCGTCGGCCGCCTGGATGATCATCGACCCCTTGGCTACCTGCACCGGAACGCCGTCGATCTCGATGTTGACGAGGTCCGGCGCGGCATTGGCTACGGGCTGCGCACTCATGCAGCGACTCCAGTGGTGACCGTGTCAGCCGGACCGTCGACGATCGAACGGCCATGCTCCACGTAGTATTCGAATTCGTGCCAGAAGTGATACAGGAAACCCTGTACCGGCCACGCGGCGGCTTCGCCGAAGGCGCAGATGGTGTGCCCTTCGATCTGGCCGGCGACGGCCTTCAGGCGATGCAGGTCGTCCTGCGTACCCTTGCCTTCGACGATGCGCGTCAGCACGCGGTACATCCAGCCCGTGCCTTCGCGGCACGGCGTGCACTGGCCGCACGATTCGGCCTTGTAGAAGCGCGCGATGCGGTGGCAGGCGCGGACCATGCAGGTGGTCTCGTCCATCACGATCACGGCACCCGAACCCAGGCCCGACCCCGCCTTCTGCAGCGAGTCGTAGTCCATGGTGCATTCCATGATCTTCTCGGCCGGCAGCACCTTCATCGAGGAACCGCCGGGGATGCACGCCTTGAGCTTCTTGCCGCCGCGGATACCGCCGGCCATCTGCAGCAGTTCGGAGAACGGCGTGCCGAGCCTGATCTCGAAGTTGCCCGGGTTGGCCACGTGGCCGGATACCGAGAAGATCTTCGGACCGCCGTTGTTCGGCTTGCCGATGTTGAGGAACCACTCCGCGCCATTGCGCAGGATCGCCGGCACCGAGGCGTAGGTCTCGGTGTTGTTGATCGTGGTCGGACGGCCGTACAGGCCGAAACCGGCCGGGAACGGCGGCTTGAAGCGCGGCTGGCCCTTCTTGCCTTCCAGCGATTCCATCAGCGCGGTCTCTTCGCCGCAGATGTAGGCACCGGCGCCGAGGGCGTTGTAGATGTCCACGTCGATGCCCGAGCCGGCGATGTCCTTGCCGAGCAGGCCCGCCGCGTAGGCTTCCTTCAGCGCCTCTTCGATGTGCTCGAACGGCTCGTGATGGAATTCGCCACGCAGGTAGTTGTAGGCGACGGTGGAACCCGTGCAGTAGCAGGCGATGGCCAGGCCTTCGATGACGGCATGCGGGTTGAAGCGCAGGATGTCACGGTCCTTGCAGGTGCCCGGCTCCGATTCGTCCGAGTTGCACAGGATGTACTTCTGGCCCGGTGCCGTGCGCGGCATGAACGACCATTTCAGGCCCGTGGGGAAGCCGGCGCCGCCGCGACCGCGCAACGCGCTCTTCTTGATCTCTTCGATCAGCGCGGCCGGATCGGGCTTCTCGGCCAGGATCTTGCGCCACGCCTTGTAACCGTCGACCTTCTCGTAGCTATCGAGGGCCCAGGGCTTTTCGAAATGCAGGGTCGTGTAGACGACCTGGTGTTCCTGCGGTGCGGGTCCGACCGGACCAGTGCTGCTAGCCATTGCCCTTACCTCACTTCAGACCGTCGAGAATGGCGTCGACCGATTCGGTCGTCAGCTTCTCGTGGTAGTGACCGTTGACGACCATCATCGGGGCGCCGGCGCATGCGGCCAGGCATTCCTCTTCCTGCTTGAGATAGATACGGCCGTCGGCCGTGCTCTCGCCGGTCTTGATGCCGAGCTTCTTTTCGCAATGGCGAACGAGGCCCTCGGCACCGTTCAACCAGCAGGAGATGTTGGTGCAGATGGCGACGTTGTTGCGGCCGACGGGCGAGGTCTCGAACATCGAGTAGAAGCTCGCCACTTCGTAGGCCCAGATCGCCGGCAGGTCGAGGTACTTCGCGACCGCGGTGATCAGTTCGTCCGTGAGGTAACCCTGGTTCTGTTCCTGCGCGCCCATCAGCGACTGGATCAGCGCCGAACGCTTGCGGTCCGGCGGGAACTTCGACACCCAATGATCGATATGGGCGCGGGTGTGATCGTTGAGCACGACGAGAGGATCGACGTCCTTCACCTGCTCGAAATGACCGGTGGCTTTCATGATTCAGTTCACTCCGTCGACTTAGCGGTCGACTTCGCCGAAGACGAGATCGTAGGTGCCGATCATCGCGACGACGTCGGCGAGCATGTGGCCCCTCACGATCGCGTCCATGGAAGACAGGTGCGCGAAGCCCGGCGCGCGCAGGTGCACGCGGAAAGGCTTGTTCGCACCGTCGGACACGAGGTAGCAGCCAAATTCACCCTTGGGTGCCTCGACCGCGGCATAGGTCTCACCCGCCGGCACGCCATAGCCCTCGGTGAAGAGCTTGAAGTGGTGGATGAGCGCTTCCATGTCGCTTTTCATTTCTTCACGACTGGGCGGCGCGACCTTGTAGTTCTGCGTCATCACCGGGCCCGGGTTGGCCTTCAACCAGGCCACGCACTGCTTGATGATGTTGTTCGACTGGCGCATTTCCTCGACGCGGACCAGGTAGCGGTCGTAGCAATCGCCGTTGACGCCCACCGGGATGTCGAAATCCATGTCGGCGTAGGCCGCATACGGCTGCTTCTTGCGCAGGTCCCAGGCGATACCCGAGCCACGCAGCATCGCACCGGTCATGCCCCAGGCCTGGGCCTTCTCGGGCGGAATGACGCCGATGCCGACCGTGCGCTGCTTCCAGATGCGGTTGTTGGTCAGCAGCGCCTCGTATTCGTCGACGCGGGCCGGGAAGTCGTTGGTGAACTCGGTGAGGTAGTCGAGCATCGAGCCTTCGCGCCAGGCGTTCAGGCGCTTCAGGTCGCTGCCCTTGTGCCAGGGCGACTCGCGGTACTTCGACATCTGTTCGGGCAGGTCGCGGTAGACGCCACCGGGACGGTAGTACGTGGCGTGCATGCGCGCGCCCGACACCGCCTCGTAGACGTCCATCAGTTCCTCGCGTTCACGGAACGCGTAGAGGAACACGGCCATGGCGCCGAGATCGAGCGCGTTGGAACCGACCCACATCAGGTGGTTCAGGATGCGCGTGATCTCGTCGAACATCGTGCGGATGTACTGCGCGCGGACCGGCGCCTCGATACCCAGCAGGTTCTCGATGGCACGCACGTAGGCGTGCTCGTTGCACATCATCGACACGTAGTCGAGGCGATCCATGTAGCCGATCGACTGGTTGAACGGCTTGGATTCGGCCAGCTTCTCGGTGCCACGGTGCAGCAGGCCGATGTGCGGATCGGCACGGACGATCGTCTCGCCGTCCATCTCCAGCACCAGGCGCAACACGCCGTGCGCAGCGGGATGCTGCGGGCCGAAGTTCATCGTGTAATTGCGAATTTCTTCCACGGCTTAATTCTCCCGCCAGTGATCGGCGGATTCCGCCCTGGCCTGATCGAGGTCGGCGTCGTTGCGGATCGTGCGCGGCACCAGCACGCGCGGTTCGATCGAGACCGGTTCGTAGACGACGCGTTTCTGCTCGGGGTCGTAGCGGACCTCGACGTTGCCGATCAGCGGGAAATCCTTGCGGAACGGATGGCCCACGAAACCGTAGTCGGTGAGGATGCGGCGAAGATCGGGGTGACCGTCGAAGATGATGCCGAACAGGTCGAACGCCTCGCGCTCGAACCAGTCCGCACCCGGCCACACCGGCGTGATCGACGGCACGACGGGAAAGGCATCGTCTTCGCAGAACGCGCGCAGGCGGATGCGCTGGTTGAGTTCGATCGACAGCAGGTGGATGACGGCGGCGTACCGGCGCGGCAACTCGACGGCACGCGGACGTTCGGCCCAGGTGAAGCGGCCGGCCGACTGTCCTTCCACGCCGCGCGAGAAGCTCTCGCCCTGCGCGGTGTCGGTATCCCATTCGGTCTGGCCGTAGCTGAGGTAATCGATCCCGCAGACGTCGATGACGGTGGTGAAACGGAATCCGGCCTCGTCGCGCAGCGCCGTGGCGACGGAAATGAGGTCGCGCGGGGCCACCTCGGCGGTGACCTCGTTGCGCTCGACCTTGACCACCAGCATGTCGCCGAAGCGCGCGGCTAGCCGTTCGACCAGCGAGGTCTCGTTAGTAACGCTCATGTGCGATGCCCTGTTAACGCGCGATCGTGTGGGTGCGGCGGATCTTCTTCTGCAACTGCAGGATGCCGTGGATCAGCGCTTCGGCCGTCGGCGGGCAACCCGGCACGTAGATATCGACCGGAACGATGCGATCGCAGCCACGCACGACCGAATAGGAATAGTGGTAGTAACCACCGCCATTGGCGCAGGAGCCCATCGAGATGACCCACTTCGGGTCGGGCATCTGGTCGTAGACCTTGCGCAGCGCCGGGGCCATCTTGTTGACCAGCGTGCCGGCGACGATCATCACGTCGGACTGGCGCGGGCTGGGACGGAAGATGACGCCGTAACGGTCGAGGTCGAGGCGCGCGGCACCCGCGTGCATCATCTCGACGGCGCAGCAGGCCAGGCCGAAGGTCATCGGCCACATCGAGCCGGTGCGCGCCCAGTTCATCAGAGCGTCGATGCTGGTGACGCCGAAACCACGATTCACGACCGGCGCGTCGCCGTTCGGACGGAGGATGTCGTCGACGAGGTTCAGCGGTTCCGGGTTGTGCATCACCCGGTCGATGCTGGTCATCACTCCCATTCGAGCGCTCCCTTCTTCCAGACGTAAGCGAAACCGACCACGAGCAGCGCGAGGAACAGCGCCATCTCGATCAGCGCGATGGCGCCGATCTTGTCGAACACCACCGCCCACGGAAACAGGAAGGCGATTTCGAGGTCGAAAATGATGAAGAGGATGGCGATGAGGTAATAGCGCACGTCGAACTTCATGCGCGCATCCTCGAAGGCCTCGAAGCCGCACTCGTACGGCGACAGCTTCTCCGATTCCGGACGGCGCGGCCCGGCGAGCATGCCGACCACCAGAAGGACGCTGCCAAGGCCGATGGCGACGGCGATGAACAACAGGACGGGCCAATATTGGGCAAGCACGATGCTGCGTACCTCCGCGCCTCGCTGGGCGCATCAGTGACCGTCGACGGGGACGAGCGGTCCGGCTAGTGTCGCCGGAGCTTTTTTCGAATCGATCCAAACGGACCGACCCGTGCCGGCGCGGCGGGCGCGCCAACGACTCCGGATATCCACAATCTCACGTTGGGGAACCGATCTATTGTACCAGTGCGTGCAGGTATTCCGACAAGCCTTAATGAGGGAAAAACTGCATCGCGATGGTGCAATCGCAGGGTCACATCGTCTGGGTAGGACGTTCGGAGGCAAGGGTTCCGGCCAGCAGTCCCTCGATGCGCTGTCGCGCGGCCTCGCTTTCGGGCGATTCGTTGAACTGGATGCCCACGCCGGCCGTGCGGTTGCCCTGCGCGCCCACCGGCGTGATCCAGACGACCCGGCCGGCGACCGACAGGCGCTCGTTCTCGTCGATGAGGGTCACCAGCAGGGCCACTTCGTCGCCCAGGCTGTAGCGCTGGGCGGTGGGCGCGAACAGGCCGCCCGTCTTCAGATAGGGCATGTACGAGATGTACAGGGAATTCACGTCCTTGATCTTCAGGGAAAGAATGCCCTGTCGCGGCGAGGAGCTGGTGGCGGTCATGGCGTGGAATCCCCTTGGCTGAGCGGCATCCTAGCTAGGCGGCGGGCCGGGCTACAAGCCCGAACGGCTCCGGATCGGGACCCGTCCACCCGTAGCGGTCGTAGATCCAGGGAGTGGAAAGATCGGCGGTGAGCTTGAGGAAGGCCGGCCCGGGGGCGTCGCGCAACGGCAACACCCAGCCGTTACCTGCCCGTTCGAGCGGGGCCTTGCGCCAGGACCATGTCGCCACGCCCTGCCCGTCCGCCAGCACCAGGCGCAAGCGGGTACGCGCCAGGGGACCGGGACGCCACGGCAAGCGTAGCAAGCCGCTGCCGGGCGCGGGCGGCGGCCGGTCGAACCGTTCGGGGCGCGAGGCCACGGCGAGCATCCGTTTGCGGCTCAAGGCCATCTGGGTAGCGTGTTCCAGCACGGCCTCGATCTTGGTCGCCTGCCGCTCCGGGTCCACATCCGGCACCAGCAGGTCTTCCGGCGCGGACCGCTCCGTGCCATGCACCATGTAGGTGAGCACATCGGCCCGCGACCCCGCCGCCGCCAGGGCCAGGCGTGCGAGCACGTGGGCCGAACCATGATCGGGGTGGGTATCGCCCAGGTCGGGAATGACGACCAGGCTGGGCCGCGTCCGCTCCACCACGCGGCGAATGACACCGACGGCCGCGGCATGACGCGACCGCAATTCCTCGGTCACCCGCATGTCGTGCCAGCCCAGCGCGTGCAGGTGGTCGGGACCGACGCCGAGCCGGGCCAGCGCCGCGGCTACCTCACCCCGGCGCCGGGCGCCCCAGCGGGCGCGACCGCTGGCATCGATGACCAGGCGCCGTTCGATCCACCGCTGCGGCCACGGGTTGTCGTCGCCATCGGTCAGCAACAGCACATCGGCGCGGCCACCCGCGGCCAGCGTACGCTGGATCAGCATGCCGGCGGCCAGGGATTCGTCGTCGGGATGCGGAGCGACCACCAGGAGGCGGGTGCTGCCGTCGATGACCGGATGGCGCGACACGTGACTCTCCTTACGGTTCGAAAACGTCGGTCCGATTAGGACCGAACGCGCGATAAAAGCGCGTCAACGCCACGCCGCGAGTAATTCGATGAGGATGAGGTCGGCCCGCAGCGGACCGCGCAAGGCGTCGCGCGCGCGGTTGGCCTTGCCGTACCACCCGTCGAGCGCCTCGTCATCGAGCTGGCTGTCCAGCGGCGTGGCCCTCCCGGACGCGCGTGCGCGCAGTTCGTCGGTAGCCGCCTGGGCGGCGAACCAGAGATAGCGCGAGGGATCGGCCGCCTGCCAGCGCTTGACGACCTCCATGGCATCGCCCCGCCCCGCGGCGAGCGCCTTGAGGTCGTGGCGGACCTCGCCGCGCTGTTTCAAGGCGCCATCGGTGGCCCAGGCACGGGCCATGCCTGGGTTGCCACCGGCCGCCTCCAGCGCGGCGGGGGCGTCCTGTACGCCTTCGGCGCGCAGCCAGCCGAGGGCGGCCTCGCGCGAGGGCACCAGGAAATCGATCCGCTGGCAGCGGCTGCGGATCGTCGCCGGCAGGCGCGCCGGTTCGTCGGCCACGAGGGCGAGCAAGGTCGAGGGCGTGGGTTCTTCCAGCGTCTTCAGCAACGCATTGGCCGCCGCCGCGTTCATCGCATCGGCGGGATCGATCGTGACGACCTGCCAGCCGCCGAACTGACTCGCCATGGACAGGCGCTGGGACAGGTCGCGGATCTGGTCGACCACGATCTCGCTGCGGGTGACGCCGTCCTTGCGCAGGCCGAACGACAGGGTGACGAGGTCGGGATGGGTACCGGCCGCGAGCAGCTGGCAGCTGCGGCAGGTGCCGCAGGCTACGCCGGCGGCAGGGTGCTGGCAGAGCAACCCGTTGACGAAGGCGGCGAGGAAATCGCGCTTGCCCAGGCCGGCCGGACCGGCAAGCAACAACGCGTGCGGCAGGGCGTCACGTTCGCGCCGCGCCTGCAAGCGCGCCCATGCATCGGCGAGCCAGGGACGGGCCGTCACGAAGCGGCCTTCGCGAAGAGTCCGGCGACGCCGGCGATGGCCTGGTCGAGCACGTCGCCGGGCGCCGCGCTGGCGTCCAGCACGCGGAAGCGTGCCGGATCGGCGGATGCACGCTCGCGATACGCCTCACGCACGCGTTCGAAGAAGGCGTCGCCTTCCACCTCGATCCGATCCGCATCGCCACGGCCCGCGGCGCGCGCCCGGCCCGTGCTTACCGGCAGGTCGAGCAGCAGGGTCACGTCGGGCTTGAGGCCATGGGCGGCCCAGCGTTCCAGTTCGGCGATGCGCTCGACCGGCTGGCCACGTCCACCGCCCTGGTACGCGTAGCTCGCATCCGTGAAGCGGTCGCACAGCACCCAGCGGCCCGCGGCCAGTGCCGGATCGATCACCTGGCGCACCAGTTGGGCGCGCGACGCGAACATGAGCAGCAGCTCGGATTCGGCACAGAGTTCGTTGTTGGCGGCATCCAGCACCACGCCGCGCACCGCCTCGCCGACGACCGTGCCGCCGGGTTCGCGGGTGACCACGAGGTCGACCCCGCGCTCGCGGAGGTGCGCTTCGAGGCCGCGCAGCAAGGTGCTCTTGCCGGCGCCTTCGCCACCTTCGAGGGTAATCAGCCGGCCGCGCATGGGAGTGGTCACTGGCATCGCTTCAATTGGTAACAGGCCACGGCCCGGTTGTGTTCTTCGAGGGTCGACGAGAAGACGTGGCTGCCGTCGCCGCGAGCGACGAAGTACAACTCCTTGCCCTCGGCGGGATGCAGCGCCGCCTGGATCGCCGCACGCCCCGGCAGGGCGATCGGCGTGGGCGGCAGCCCCACCCGCGTATACGTATTGTAAGGGGTGTCGGTGGTGAGGTCGCTCTTGTGGATGTTTCCCGCATAACCGGCACCCATCCCATAGATCACGGTCGGGTCGGTCTGCAGCAGGATGCGCTGTTGCAGGCGGCGGACGAACACGCCGGCGATGCGCGGGCGCTCGTCCGCCCTGCCCGTCTCCTTCTCGACGATCGAGGCGAGGATCAGGGCCTCGTAGGGCGAGGCCAGGGGCAGGCCCTGCGCCCGGCCCGGCCATGCCGCGTCCAGTGTCTTCGTCATCGCCGCGTACGCGCGCTTGAGGATGCTCGAATCCGTATCGCCCTTGACGTAGGCGTAGGTCTCCGGGAGGAAACGGCCTTCCGGATTGTCACCCTCGGCACCCAGCAGTTTCATGATGGCCGCATCGTCCATGCTCGCGGTGTCGTGGGTGAGCGTGCCCACCGAGGCGAGCGCCCGGCGCAGGTCGGCGAAGGTCCAGCCGTCGACGATGGTGAAGTTGCGCTGCATCACCTTGCCGCTGGCCATGTCGCCGATGAGGTCGCGCGGCGTCATGCCGGGTCGCAAGGCGTACTCGCCCGCATGCAGCCGGCCGGACGCATGCATCTGCATCGCAAGCAATCGCCAGTACAGCGGCGAAGCCCGGCTGGCCTTGCGATTGCGCAGGTCGCGCACGATGTCCTTGAACGACGCCCCGCGCGCCACGTCGATGCTCTGCCCGGCCGCGGGAACCGCCAGCGGGGTACGGGCGAAGCGCGCCCAGTCGAACCAAAGCCAGGAACCCGTGGCGATGATGCCGATCAGCACCGCCAGCAGAATGACTCGCCAGAGGGCGAGGCCGCGCAATTTCATCGATCGGATTCCTTCGAACCGGTGGGCAACGGCAGGCCGATGTCGCGCCAATGCGCCTGCAAGGCGCGGGTGACGGGACCGGGCTGCCACGAACGGGTCGCGAAAACCCGAATCGGGAGAATGCCGCGAACGGCGGAGGTGAGGAAGACCTCGTCGGCCTCGACGAGTCGAGCGGGGTTCATCCGTGCCTGCGCCACGTCGCGCACGGCCAGGATTTCCGCGCGGGCCACGCCCGCCACGCCACAGGAATCGATCGGCGGGGTGACCAGCCGGCCGTCGAAGACGGCGAACAGGTTGGCGGCCGTCGCGCAGACGACGTCGCCTTCCATGTCGAGCATCAGCCCCTCGCCTATCGCAGGATCATCCCACTCCGCGCGCGCCAGCACCTGTTCGAGCCGGTTGAGGTGCTTCATGCCGGCTAGCGCTGGCTGGGCCGCCAAGCGCGTATCGCACAAGCGAACGATCATGCCATCGTCATAGGCCGGCGCCTGCAAGGCAAGCGGCGCGACCGTCACCACGAGCGTCGGGCGAGGCGAAGCGGGTGGCGCGTAGCCACGCAGGCCTTCGCCGCGCGAAAGGGTTATCCGGGCGACACCATCGGCGAGATCGCGGGAGAGCCGCCTCGCTTCGGCAAGGACCGCATCCATGTCCGGCAACGGTATGCGCAACCGGGCGCAGCCCTGGCGAAGACGCGCCTCGTGGCGCGGCCACAAGGGAATCCGCCCGCCCACGATGCGTAGCGTTTCGAACAGCCCATCGCCGTAGGTGAAGCCACGATCGGTGACGGAAACACGGTCGGCGTCGATGAAATCGACGGAAGTGCGCGTGCTCATGCCGCGCCGAACACGCGCAGCAGGCCGCGCGCCTTGGCCCGGGTCTCGTCGAGCTCCTTCTCCGGCACCGAATCGACGACGATGCCCGCACCGGCGCGCAACGATACCTGCGCGCCCTCGACGGCCAGCGTGCGGATCAGGATGTTCAGGTCCATGTCGCCGTTGTCGTCGACATAACCGAGCGCGCCGGTGTACGCACCGCGAGGCTCCTGTTCGATCGCGCCGATGATCTCCATGCAACGCACCTTGGGACATCCCGTGATCGTGCCGCCCGGAAAAGTCGCGGCGATCACCTGTCCCGGCGTCACGCCCGTGCGTGCCCGGCCGCGCACGTTCGACACGATGTGGTGCACGTGCGCATAGCTTTCCACCACCATGAGTTCATCGACCTTCACGCTGCCCGGCACGCAGACGCGCCCGAGGTCGTTGCGTTCGAGATCGATCAGCATCACGTGTTCGGCGCGCTCCTTCGGATGGGCGGTGAGCTCGCGGATGCGCTGCGCATCGTCGTCACCGGCCAGGCGCGGACGCGTACCGGCGATGGGGCGCGTCTGCAGGATGCCGTCACGCGATTCCACCAGGCGCTCCGGCGAGGAACTGACGATGGCCCATCCCGGCTGCTGCAAGAGACCGGCGAACGGCGCGGGATTGGCTCGTCGCAACGCCTGCATCAAATGGGCCGGCGCCGGTGGTTCGGCGAACGTGGCCGTCCAGCGGCGCGAAAGGTTCACCTGGAAGACGTCGCCTGCCCGCAGGTGCTCGTGCACGCGATGCACGCCGTCGAGGAACCGCGAGGGATCGTCTTCCTCCACGCTCCGTGGCGCCGGCAGCGGCACGTCGGAAAGCGTGCCTTCCACGTCGGCGGCGAGCACATCCAGCCAGTCTTCCGCTCCTTCTTCGGCAAGCAGGATCGTGCGCTGCTCCACGTGGTCGACGATGACAGCCGCGGGAACGCGTAGCGCGAACGCGACGGGAGCGGCGCCGTGGGCGGGCGGGAGATGCAGGCTCGGCTCGATCTGGCCGGCCAGTTCATAACCGAGGTAGACCACCCATCCGCCATGGAACGGAAGCCCGTCGTCGACGCGCGGTTTGCGCTGCGCGGCGCAGGCAGCGTCGAATGCATCGAGGAAATCGCCGGGCACGATGGCACCCTGCGCGTCACGGGTAACCCCGTCGGCGGACAAGGTCAGTGACGCATCGCCCGCCGCGAAGAGGATGTCGAAGCGCGACTGCGGCGTACCGGTGACCGCACTGGCCAGCAATGCGACGTAGCGCTCCGGATATGACGCGGCCCGCGCGCGCAGATAGCGCCCGCCCG
>NZ_JBPGXU010000067.1:0-21041 GCF_056755675.1 Luteibacter sp. KNZ12-1A
GGTCACGGCAAGCACCCATCGCCGACAGGGTCGGCTCCCACCAGAACTCGCGAGCTCCCACCAGAGCTTGCGGCTCCACCGGAGCTTGCGGCCCACCAGAGCCCGCGACCCCCACCAGGCCCGGCGGTCTTCATCCGAAAATGACTACGGCGGCGCAAGACTCGGTGGTCACGTCACCCTGGCCGCACCATGCGCATCCACTACCGTCGCAGCCTCTGGATCATCGGCATAGCCGCCGTCGTGCTCATCGCGGCGCGGCTCGCCTTGCCGTACGCGGTACTCGACTATCTCAACGGCCGCCTGTCCCGCATGGGCGCGTACTCGGGGCACATATCCGACATCGATATCCATCTCTGGCGTGGTGCCTACTCCATCGACAGGTTGACCGTCACCAAGGTGGATGGGAAGGTGCCGGTGCCCCTGTTCGATACGGTGCGCGCGGACATCTCGCTCAGTTGGCGAGCGATCGCCAAAGGCCGTATCCGCGGAAAGATCGATTTCCACGAGCCCGTCGTGAACTTCGTCGACGGTCGTGGCGAGGGCGATACCCAGACGGGCAAGGGCGTGGACTGGAGGGCGCAGCTGCGTGCCCTGGTGCCGACGCAACTCGATGAGGTGAACGTGTTCGACGGCACGATCACCTTCCGCAACTTCGTTTCGAGTCCGAAGGTGGACCTGAAGATGACCGACGTCAACGGGACGGCGACGAACCTGACGAACGTGGAGCGCGAAGGAGGATCGCGCGTGGCGCACCTGCACGCCACGGCGAAGGTGCTCGGAGACGCGCCCCTGGAAACACGGGCGGAGTTCGACCCGCTGGAGCGGCTAGGCGATTTCCGCTACGAGTTGAGCATCCGCGACATCAAGCTGGTGAAAGCGAACGATCTTGCCCGCGCCTACACCGGGCTCGATTTCGCGGGAGGCGAGGGTGATTTCTTCATGGAGTTGCAGGCCAGGGGCCGCCAGCTGAGCGGATACGCCAAGCCCTTGTTCCACGGCTTGCAGATATTCAGCTGGAAGCAGGACGTCGAACAGGACAAGAAGAACCCGCTCAAGCTCGCTTACGAAGCAGTCGCCGAAGGCGTCACCAAGATCTTCAAGAACCAGTCCAGGGACCAGTTCGCCACCCGTGTTCCCATCTCCGGAACCATCGACGACAAGGACGTTTCCGCCATCGAGGCGATCCTCGGCATCCTGCGGAATGCCTTCGTCGAGGCGTACAAGCCGAACCTCGAGCACCTGACCGAGCGGCCGAAAGACGACTAGCCGACTTGGCACGGCGGCGTAAACGCGCGAAAGTGCGGCCCTCCCTCACCGGCAGGCAAGCGTGCCCATGACCGTCAAGCCACTCCATGTCCTGATCCTCGCCGCGGGCGAGGGCAAGCGGATGAAGTCCGCGACCGCCAAGGTGCTCATGCCGCTCGCCGGGCGGCCCTTGCTGGCCCACGTGCTCGATGCAGCCCGTGCGTTGGACCCCGCGGGGATACATGTGGTGTACGGCCATCACGGGCAGCAGGTGCGCGATGCCTTCGCCAGCGACACGTCGCTGGCGTGGATCGAACAGCGCGAACGCCTGGGAACGGGCCACGCCGTGCGCACCGCGCTGGAAGCCATGCAGGTGGCAGGCAAGCTCGAAGGCCGCGTACTCGTCCTTTACGGCGACGTGCCGCTCATTCGCACCGAAACGCTGGCAGCGCTCGTGGCCGCCGATGACGGCCTGGCCATGCTGGCGACCCGTCTGGCCGATCCACGGGGCTACGGACGCGTGGTGCTCGATGCCACGGGCAAGGTCCGTCACATCGTCGAGGAAAAGGATGCGAGCGCGGCGCAGCGCGCCATCGACCTGGTGAACACGGGTATCGTCGCCGCCGATGCGACACGCCTGCTCGCGTGGACGCGGCGGCTTGGCAACGGCAATGCGCAGGGCGAGTACTACCTCACCGATATCTTCGAAATGGCCGCCGCTGAAAACACGCCGGCGGCCTGCGTGGATTGCGACGCGGTCGAGGCCTCCGGCGCGAACGATCCCTGGCAGTTGGCTGGCCTGGAGGCCCTTTATCGCGAGCGGAGCGCACGCGCGCTGGCGCTGGCGGGCGCCAGGCTCGCCGATCCTTCGCGACTGGATGTGCGCGGCAAGGTCAGCGTCGGCCGGGATGTCGAAGTGGACGTCAACGTCATCTTCGAGGGAGACGTGGAACTGGGCGACGACGTGCGCATCGGTCCCTTCACCCGCGTGCGCAACGCGAAGCTCGCCGCCGGTACCGTCGTCCTCGCCCACTGCGACCTCGATGGCGTGGTGACGCACGGGCCATGCACGATCGGCCCCTTCGCGCGCCTGCGCCCGGGGACGGATCTCGCCGCCGGCGTGCACATCGGCAATTTCGTCGAGACGAAGAACGCGCGGATCGCCGAGGGTTCCAAGGCGAACCACCTGAGTTACCTCGGCGATACCGTGATAGGCAGCAAGGTGAACATCGGCGCCGGCACCATCACCTGCAACTACGATGGCATGAACAAGAGCCGCACCACGATCGAGGACAATGTCTTCGTCGGCTCGAACAGCGCCCTGGTGGCGCCCGTGACGTTGCACGCGGGGGCGACCATCGGCGCGGGGTCGGTCATTACCAAGGACGCCCCGCCGGACGCGCTGACCCTGTCACGTGCACGCCAGAGCACGATCGAGGGCTGGCACCGGCCGACGAAGAAGGGCTAGGGCGTCGCCGACAGGGTCGGCTCCCACCAGGGCATTCCGGACCTTCCGAGAAGCCGGGCTTGGTGGGAGCCGACCCTGTCGGCGATATCAGCCGCGATAGCGCCAGCCGTCGATTTCCACCAGCAACTCCGCGCGGCAGACATCGCCGTGCACGAGTAACAGCGGAGCGCCCGGCAGGTGTTTCGCCGCGAAGCCGCGCACGGTCTCCTCGTCCTCGGGGCGTCGCACATATATCTTCAGTGGCGCCGACGGCCCGAATCCATGCGGCATGCCACTGGTGTCCAGCAGCGTTTCCAGGTTGCGCAGCGTCTCGGCCAGTTGCGCATCGATGTCGCCGGCATGCGCCGAGGCATGGCCGACGACCGCCGCCGTACCCGAGATGGCGAGCACGTCGTTCGCCGGCAGTAGCGTGGCCCGCGCGAAGCTCGGCGGAGTACGGCCGTACTGGCGCGGGTAACGCCATGCGCTCACCTGGCGGGGATTTTCCACACGGGTGCCGGGCCGGTCCGTCGCCAGGAGATAGACCTGCAACAACGCCGTGTCGGCGTGGTGCCCGATCGCCGTGGCGGCAGGGTAGCCCTGGGCGAAGATGTCGCCCATGCCGCCGATCCTTCCGGTGCAAAAGTGCTTGTAGCGTTCGTCGTCGCCGCTGCCCGCGTTGATCGCCCCGAGGTAATTCCATATCCGCTGGACATGCCGTTCGTCGGCCGTGGCCACGAAATGCGACAGCAAGCCATAGGCATAGCGTGCAGCGCCCTCGGGACCGCCGTGCTCGTCCTCGCGGCACTCCACCGCGGCGAACAGCCAACCACCTCCACGCGACCAGCGCAGGTCGCCCTGGCGGCCGCAATCGACGTCGCCGTCCACCTCCCACACCTCGGCCGGCGCATCGCCCAGGGGCTCCAGTGCCACGCGCAGCCAACGCGGGTCGTCGTGAACCGGGGCCGCGGCGCCGAAGCCGAAAGCGGCCAACGTGGAGGGCGAGAGGGCACCCGCCGGGGGCCGGTAGCCCACCCGTGGGGAGGGCGGGGCCGAGAGCGGATTCCGCTCTCGCATTTCACTTCCTGGGAGCATCGGGTCTTCCGTCCTGCGCGTTCGGAGCATGATATCGCCCCCGCGTCGGCGGGAAACGTGAACGCGGGTTGGATTCATCAGCCTGAACGCCGTCCTAAGCGTCGCCAAAGACCCCTGTGTTAAACTTCGCGGCCGCTGCCATCCGGGGGGAGGCAGGAACATCCAGGACCTGGAAACACCAATGGCAACGCAGACCGCAGCACAGCACGAACTCGCCGAACTCATCGTCACCAGCCTCAATCTCGAATCGGTGCGACCCGCCGACATCGATCCCGAGGCGCCCTTGTTCGGCGGCGAGCTGGGCCTGGATTCCATCGACGCGCTCGAAATCGCCCTGGCAGTCTCCAAGCGCTACGGGTTCCAGCTGAAATCCGACAATCCGGACAACCGGACGATCTTCACGAGCCTTCGCACGCTGTCAGAGCATATCGAGCAGCACCGCGCCGCGGCCTGACCGTCGTTCAGGTCGCACTTGCCCAGGGCATGCTTTGCTTCGCCCTGGACGGCCGGGCGAGAACCGCTATCGCCGGCATGGCCCCGATCGTGCTCCGGAGATACCGATGACCGATCCGACCGATATCGCACCCCGCGTGCGCCCGCTGCGTTTCGATGCGGCACACCCCAGCTTCGCCGGTCATTTCCCGGGCCGGCCGATCGTCGCCGGCGTGCTGCTGCTCGAGGCCGTGGCGATGTCGTTGCGTGAATGGCGCGGGCTCGTCGTGCGCCAGGTGATCGATGCCAAGTTCCTCGCGCCGCTCCTGCCCGGCGAGGATGCCGAGATCGAACTCGTCACGCTGGACGCCGCCCGCTTCCGCTTCACGATCCGCCGGGCGACGGAGACCCTGGCGCGAGGCACGGTCGAGGGCATGGCATGAGCCACTGGAAGCAACGCGAAGGCGGCGGCCTGTTCGCCATCTGGCTGATCCGCACGATCGCGTTGAAGCTCGGTCGGGGCGTGGCCCGCATGCTGCTCTACCCGATCGCCCTGTACTTCTTCCTGCGCCGTGCCGACGAGCGCGCCGCGTCGCGCTCCTACCTGTCGCGCGTGCTGGAACGTCCCATCACCGGCTACGACGTCTTCCGCCATATCCACATGTTCGCCGCGACCTTGCTGGACCGCATGTTCTTCCTGGCCCGTGGCGAACGCGATTTCGTCGTCGACGTGGAAGGCCTGGCCGAACTCGACCGTTGCATCGACGGGGGCCGCGGCGTGCTGTTGATCGGCTCGCACCAGGGCAGCTTCGAAGCCCTGCGCGCGCTCGGCGCACGCCGGCCGGACGTGCCGCTGCGCGTCGTGCTCGACAAGCAGAAGACCCCGGCGCTCACCACCATGCTCGAGGCGCTGGCGCCGGATGTCGGCGCGGCCGTGATCGACGCTTCCCGCGGCGGTGCTTCCGTCGCGCTGGCGATGGCCGAAGGGGCCGCCCAGGGTGGCATGGTCGCGCTGCTCGCCGATCGCGGACACCAGGGCGAGTCGAGTTGCCGCGTGCCCTTCCTCGGCACGCCCGCGCCGTTCCCCGTGGGGCCGTGGCTGCTCGCGTCCGCGCTGAAGGTTCCCGTGGTGCTGTGCATGGGCATCTATCTGGGCGGCAACCATTATCGACTGATCTTCGAGTCGTTCTCGGACGGCATCGACATTCCCCGCGCGCAACGCGCGGTCGCCCTCGAAGCCGTCGTGGCCCGCTATGCGGCGCGCGTAGAGCACTATGCTCGCCTGTATCCCTTCAACTGGTTCAATTTCTATGACTTCTGGCAAGAAACTGGCCCTGCTGACGAGCCTGCTGCTGCCGCTCACCTGCCTCGCCACTCCGACGCCTGACACGGACGCCGCGAAGGCGCTGGTCGCGAGCCTCAACCGGCCCGCACCCGCACGCACCTCGTTCGCCGAGGCGCGCTTCATGCGTGTGCTCGACAAGCCCCTGGTGGTATCGGGCGAACTGGCCTGGCTCGGCGGCGATCGCCTGGAGCGCCGCGTCGACACGCCGATGAAGGAAACCTCGACGATCGCCGACGGTGAGGTCACCCAGGAACGCGAAGGCAAGAAGCCGCGCAGCTTCTCGCTGAAGCGCGCGCCGCAGCTCAAGGTATTGCTCGACAGCTTCGTGGCGTTGCTCGCCGGCGATCCCTCGCGGTTGGGCGAGTCCTTCGAAATCGCGCTGGGCCGCGATGCCGACCGCTGGCAACTGACGCTCACGCCACGCGATCCGCGGATCGCGAAGCAGATCGCCGCCATCCATGTGTACGGCAGCGGCAACGTGCCGCGTTGCATGCGCATGGACGAGAGCGACGGCGATACCTCGATCGACCTGCTCGGCGAACTCGCCGCGAAGATGCCTGCCGAACCGACCCGCGAAGGACTCATCGCGCAGTGCGGCGGCGCGATGTGAAGGGCGCGCGCCTCGGCATCCTCGTCGCCTGGCTCGCCGCGCTCGCCGTCCTGGGCGCGGTCGTCGCCACGCAACTGAAGGTGGGCACGGACCTGCGCAGCTTCATGCCCGCACCGACGACGCCGGACCAGAAGCTGCTCATGGACCAGGTGGGCGAAGGCCCCGGTTCGCGCCTGCTTCTCGTCGCGATCGACGGCGGCGACGATGTCACCAAGGCCACGTTGAGCCGGGGCCTGGCCGCCGCCCTGCGCAAGGATCCCGCCTTCACCCAGGTGGTCAACGGCGACTTCGATCTCGGCATGCTCGACACCCGCTTGATGCCTTACCGGTTCCTGCTGTCGCCGACACTCGACACGCAGGCGCTGGACGAGGACTATCTCGCCGACCAGCTGCAACAGCGCCTGGAGGACCTGGGCTCGCCCGCGGCCACGCTGCTCAAGGGTTTGTTGCCGCGCGATCCCACCCTGGAAACCCTCAAGCTCGCCGAGCGCTGGACCCCGGCGCGCTCACCCGAGGTGCGCGAAGGCGTCTGGTTCTCTTCCCGCGATGAGGCGCTGCTGCTGGCGCAGACGCGTGGCGCGGGCTTCGATCCCGGCGCCCAGGACGAGGCGATCGGACGCCTTCGCGCCGCCTTTGCGGCATTGCCGGACAACGCCGGCTCGCATCTGACGATCAGTGGGCCGGGGTACTTCACGGTGGTGGTCAATGCGCAGACGCGCGACCAGGCCGACTGGATCGGCCGCATTTCCACCATCGGCTTCATCGTCCTGATGCTCGCCGCCTACCGCAGCGTGAGCAGCCTTCTTTTCGGCGCGTTGCCCGTGGCGACGGGCGCGCTCGCCGGCATCGCCGTGATGACCTTGTGCTTCGCCGAAGTGCACGGGATCACGCTGGCGTTCGGTTTCACCTTGCTCGGCGTCGCGCAGGAATACCCCATCCGCCTGCTCAGCCACCGTCGCGCGGGCGAGTCGGCCGTGGCGAGCGTGCGAGGCCTGTGGCCGCTCCTGCTGACCGCCATCGCCTCGGCGTGCATCGCCTATCTCGCGTTCTACGCTTCCGGCGTGGGCGGCCTGAAACAACTCGCCGTGTTCACCATCACGGGCCTGTTGGCCGCGGGATTCACCACCCGTTATGCGCTGCCCTACCTCTTGCCCGAGCGCGCACGCGACGTGGCCGATACGCCGGGGCTGGCCCGCTTCCGTGGCTGGCTCGATGGCTTGCCACGCCCGCGGTGGCTGCCGATTCCCGTGGCGGCGGCCGCGGTGGCGATGCTCGCGCTCGCCCCCGGCCCGTTCTGGCAGAACGACCTGTCGGCGCTGACACCCCTGCCGCGCGACCTGCTGATGACCGACGCGCGCCTGCGCGGCGAACTGGGCGCGCCGGACGTGCGTTACCTGCTGGTCGTGCAGGCCCCCACGGCCGATGGCGTGCTCGCGGCGTCGGCGAAGCTCGAGCCGCGCCTGCGCGAACAGGTGGCGGCGAAGACGCTCGATGGCTTCGAGTTGCCCTCGATCTACCTGCCCGACCTGGCGACGCAGCGTGCGCGCCAGGCGAAGTTGCCGGACCGGGCGACGCTGGACGCGGCGCTGGATGGCGCGCTCGACGGCATGCCGTTCCGCAAGGACCTCTTCGCGCCCTTCGTGGACGACGTGGAAACGGCGCGTGGCGCGCCCTTGCTCACGCCGGACGTGTTCGCCCGCTCGCCCCTCGGACAGCGGCTCGCGGCGATGCTGGTGCCGCGCGGCGACCATTGGGTGGGTCTGTCCGCGTTGAGCGGCGTGCACGACGCGTCGGCCATCGCCACGGCCGTGGCATCGGCTGGCGTGAACGCGCGCCTGCTCGATCTCAAGCACGCATCCGAATCGCTGGTGGCGGAATACCGCACGCGGATCCTGCACGCGCTGCTCGCGGCGACGCTGCTGCTGCTCGTCACGATAACCCTCGCACTGCGCAGCGTACGGCGCGCATGGCACGTGCTGGCGCCCATGACGCTGGCCACCTTCCTCGTCCTGGCCGTGGAACGCATGGCGGGCATCCCGATATCGCTGTTCCACCTCGTGGCCCTGATCCTCGCCGCCGGCCTTGGCCTGCACTATGCGTTGTTCTTCGAACGCGACACGGGCGATCCCGCCGAGCAACGGCGTACCCTGCACGCGACCGTGGTGTGCGTGATCTCCGCCTTGCTCGTGTTCGGCATGCTCGCGTGGTCGTCGATCCCCGTGTTGCGCGCCATCGGCCTCACGGTATCGCTTGGCGTCGCCTTCCATTTCTGTCTCTCCATCCTGATGGCACCGCATGCTCGCCAAGACCGACTTCATTGACCTGGTGCCCCATGCGGGCGACATGTGCCTGCTCGATGGCGTGCTGGCGTGGGATGCCTCGTCGATCCACGCGATCAGCACGAATCATGTCTCGGTGTCGCATCCGTTGCGGGGCGAGGAGGGGCTGCACGCCGTCCACCTGGCCGAATACGGTGCGCAGGCGATGGCCGTCCACGGCGCGCTGCTGGCGCGCGAACAGGGCGCGACGGAACCCAGGCCGGGCATGCTGGTGAGTCTGCGCGGAGTGAAACTGGCCGTGCGGCGCGTCGACTTGCTGGCGGGCGTGATCGACGTGCACGCCCAGTGCCTGATGGCCGACGAAGGCGGCGCGCAGTACACCTTCCGCATCGAGCACGAGGGGCACGAAATCGCCTCTGGCCGCGCCGCGGTCATTCATCCGGCGGGATGACGGTCGGCCCGGAGGGGCTGCTTGAAAGGGGACTGATGAGGAGCCTGACCGCTACCCTCCGGGCCGACCAGGAGAGTCTGCGCGGCATCCGTCTCACGGATCGCGACAGGTAACCTCAGGCGACGCGGGCGAACAGTTCCATGGGCGCGTCTCGCACAGCGAGCAGGTGCTCGTTGCCCTCCCTGAGCGATGGATGATCCACCGCGGCCCGTTCGACGATGCTCGCCGCCAGCGAACGCATCATGCGAACGTTCTCGCGCAACCGGTAGGCGAGGGTTTCGTCGTCGAGGGTGTCGTGCAACGTCGCGTTCATCGTGGCGAACCAGGTCAGGTCGCGCTGGTCCATCATGACCTTTCGGTTGCGACCTTCGGACACGGCGTGCCAGCGCTGGAAGAACGCCTGCATCTCGGTGTTGAGGTCGGCCGATGCCATCAGCTCGGGCCCCATGCGGGTGATGAACGCCGCGTCGCCCAGGCGTTCCTGGAAGACGATCTGGCAAAGCACGCCCCAGTAATAGGCGTAGTCCCAGATGACCTTGATCGGCAGTACTTCCGGGTCGCCGAACAGGTTGTACTGCCCCCGATACATCCGCAGCGTGCCTTCGTAGAACGAGAAGAACAGCCGCTCGTAGTGACGCGCGTGCGCGTTCAGCGTCTCACCTTCGCGGTCCAGGCCGACCAGCAGCGTGATGTATGTATTGGCGATCGCGATGAAGTCGCTGCCGGGCGAGTAGAACGGATCGAGGAACGCACCGGCCTCGCCCGTGAGGCCCCAACGATCGGGCGAGAACATCCTCGCGCACCCGTACGAAAAATGCCGGAAGAAGGCGAAGTCGAGCAGCTTGTCGCGCCGGTTGGCCACGTGCCGGGCGACGACGGGCTGGTGCTCCTGGAGCCACGCCAGGGCAAGGTCGAAGGTCTTCATCGTTTCCAGCGGATGCATCGACGCGTCCGCCACGATACCCACCGAATGGGCGCCTGACGACAAGGGAATCAGCCACACCCAATAGCCGGGTCCGCACAGGTGGTTCGTCGAGCGCCAGCGCTCGGGCGGCTCGCAGCGGCCCCTCCACGCAGCGTCGTCGCACCAGCCGTCGATCTCGAGCCTGTCGTCGATGCGGAACCACACGGCGTTGGCGTGATGGCCGTTATCGCGGGTGAGGTCCAGCTTGCGACGCATCAGCCCGGCACGGCCCGAGGCATCGAGCAGCCAGCGCGCCTGCAAGTCGCCGGTGCCGGTGGCCGTCTCGAAACGAATGGCATGCGGCCGGGTGCCGGCACCGATATCGAAGCCTCTGACCGTGACGCCCTCGCGGAAGTCGATGCCGCGGCGGCAAGCCTCTTCGCCGAGGAAGTTCTCCAGTATGCCGCGGTCGATCTGGTAACTCGGCGTCGGCAGGACGGCACTCACGCCCAGTTCGGTCACGTCGGCGAGATCGTCCCGCCCTTCGGAAAAGAAGAAGCGGAAGCCGAACTTGCGGATATGCGCATCCTCGAGATGCGCGCGCAGCCCCAGCGTATCCGCGAAGTAGTGCGCGGCGATCTCGACGGTGGACTCGCCCACCTTGTGGGCCGCCACGGGCAGCGGACGAGCCTGCCGCTCAAGCACGACGATATCCATGTCGGGATAGGCGCCCTTCAATTGCAGGGCCAGGGTGAGCCCGGCAAGGCCCCCTCCAAGGATGACGGCGTCGTGTGGCTTGCGATCCATCGTTTCGACCTCGTGCGTGGCTGCCCGAATCAATATGCCGTGTGCCCTGCTTCCCGGTCCTGGATGATCGTCGGCTTCGCGCGTGAGCGGCGATAGCTGGCGACGGCGTTTCCGTAGTGGATGATCCGGCCGACCGTATAAAACGTGATCCGGCTCACGTCGCGTACCGGGCTGAAGTGGCTCAGCCGGAATTCCCCCTGGTAACGCGAAGCGATAGGCACCGAGACCACGCCTATGCCGCGTTCACGGCAGGCGGTGATGAGGACGGCGGCCTCGAAGACGAAGTGTTCCGCGGGCAGGTCGACGAGGTCCAGCGTCTCTCTTGGATACAGCCGCTGTCCACTCTGCGTATCCGCGATCGCCCGTCCGCAGGCCCAGGAAATGCCCCAGTCCGCCACGGCGTTGGCGCGGCGCCGCCCCGGCGGTTGTTGTTCGCGTTGCAGCAGGCGTGCACCGATGACGATGCTTCCGGGGTAGCGGCGGCTCGCGGCGAGCATGGCGGGAATGTCGGAGGCGAGATGCTGGCCGTCGCCGTCCATGGTGACCACGGCGTCGTAGCCGTGGCGAAGGGCTTCGCGAAAGCCGGTGCGCAAGGCTTCGCCCTTGCCACGGCGTGTCTCGTGACGGAGCAGGGTCACTGGCATCGCGCCGACGATGTCGGGCGTGCGGTCGTCGGAGCCGTCGTCGACGACGATCACGGGGAGCCCCAGTTCGAGCGCCTCGCCGACGACCCTGCCGATGGCGCGCTCTTCGTTGAGACACGGAATCAGGATGCAGCAGCGAGGTTCGGTGGAGTTCACGCGGCAACCTCCACGTCGATATGGAGATCGAGTCCGTTCGCGGCCGGTAAGCGCAAGGCGGTGGATCGGGTCAGCGCGAGGGCGCGCATGAGAGGGATGGCGCGCGCCGACGGGTTGCTCGCCGCGATGCCATCCAGCCATGGGTCGCCCATGGCCTCGCTACCGCTGTTGCCGGGCTCGGGCGTGATGTCGAGCCGTACCGCGGCACCGTCCGCCCGTGGCGACAGTACGAGTGCCGCCGCGAACGGACCCGTGGTGCTGGTCATGCCGCCGAGGGGACCGGTGCCTGCGATGTCGTAGCTGGCCAGCAACACGTCCCGGCCATCGGCCACGGCCAGCGTGGCTGCTTCGAGCAGGCCGGCACCGAAGACGTCTTCGCCACCCGATATCGCGCTGGAACTGGCGTGGCAGTGCGTGGCGATGGTCCAGTAACCGGCGGGCGCGTTGTGCACGGAATTGTGGAAGCGTGTGGGTGAAAGTTCCGCGGGCGCACGGGCCAGCGTCTCGCACATGTAGTCGGTGATGACCTGGTCGCCGTGGGCGGAAGCGAATACGCAGGGCAGGGTGGCCGCGTCGAGGCCACTCATGCGTACCGCCTGTCCGGCCACGGCCACGGCCAGCAACACGCTTTCCGGTGCACGGCGACGCTCGTTCGGTGGAAGGGTGTCGGCCATCGGCCGGTCGGTGGCACCGGGGGTTGCGCCGCCGGTGACGATTTCGCGGAACGCGTGCCAGTCCACCGCGCCCGGTGCCCACAGGCCGATGCCCTTCACCCAGACCGATAGCGCGGCGCTCATGCGGCGTGTCCTGCGCGGGCGAAGGCGAGGCAGGCGTTGTTGCCGCCGAACCCGAAGGAATTGCTCAGTGCGATGCGGATGTCCCTCGCCTCGGGCCGCCATGCCATCTGCGGTCCGCATAGCGGGTCCGGCTCGTTCGCGCCGAGGTTGCCCGGGACACGTCCGTCGCGCATCGCGAGCAAGGTAAGCACCGTCTCGAGGATGCCGGCGGCGCCCAGCGTGTGGCCGGTGAAGCCCTTGGTGGAACTGGCCCGCGTCCGGGTGGGGAAGGTACGCGCGATGAGCGCGGCCTCGACTTCGTCGTTCTTCTGGCTCGCGGTGCCGTGCAGGTTGATGTAGTCCACATCGCCCGGCGCGATGCCTGCGCGGGCCAGCGCATCGCGCAGCGCCAGTTCGGCGCCGAGGCCTTCCGGATGCGGCGTGGACATGTGGTGTGCGTCGCTGGCTTCGCCATAACCGATCAGGAGCGGTGCATCGTTCGGTTCGGTCACCCGTTCCAGGATGGCGAAACCGGCGGCTTCGCCGATCGAGATGCCGTCGCGCCGCGCATCGAACGGTCGGCAGGGATCGGGCGATACCAGCTCCAGCGAGTTGAAGCCGAACAGCACGCTATCGCACAGGCTGTCGGTACCGCCGACGATGGCGGCGTCGACGAGGCCCAGCCGGATCATCCGTTCCGCGTTGGCGAACACTTTCGCGCTCGACGAACAGGCGGTGGCGACGGTGAGGCATGGCCCCTCCAGCTCGAACGCGGCGGCGACGAAACCAGCGAGCGAATGGGGTGTATGCAACACCGGGCGATGCAGGTCGGCAGGCATGCGTCCATGGTCCAGGCGCCGGTAACCTTCCTCCGTGGCGCCGATGCTCGCGGTGGACGTGCCCAGCAAGACGGCGACCCGGCCACTGCCGTAGCGCTCGCGCGTGGCGCGCACGGCGTCGGCGAAACCGTCCTGGCGGAGAGCCAGCCAGGCCAGCCGGTTGTTGCGGCAATCCCAGTCGGACAATCCGGCGGGAAGCGGCTCTTCCTCCACGCCGGCAACGCGGCCTATCCAGCAGTCGAGCGGGGCGACACTGAAGTTGTTGGGCGACAGGCCGCCGCGTGAGGCGGCGAGGGCATCGGCGTGGGCCCGGAGGCCGCGGCCGAGGGCGGAGGTGGCGGTGTACGCGCGGATGGCGAGAGGAGGCATGGGATGGGGCATGCGGCGAGCCTATCCTTTTTGATCGACAGCGTCGCGTGAACGTGGACGGGCGTTCAGCCGATTGCACGGCGCGCCTGGAATACGCAGACTGCGCGTCTCCCCGGGATCGTCCCCATGTCCGGTATCCAAGCACCCAAAATCCTGCGCCGCGGTGTCTGGCGGTACCTGAGCGATCGCGACATCCTCATCGCGGCGCTGGTGACCGCGGTCGTTTTCGTCGGCAGCCTCGGCCTGCTGTACGCCGCGCACCTGGCGCGTGTCTGCTGGCTGGCCGGCCGCAGCCCGGCACGGGTGGCGGAGCGCAGGACCATGCTCGTTTTCGGCCGCCGCCTCGTCGACGACCGGCTGGAAACCGATTTCATCCAACGCCTCGCACGGGTGCGGGAACATGCGCTGGACGGGAAGGCTGAACGCGTGCTCCTGCTCGGCGGTTTCAGCGGTGGAACGATGAGCGAGGCGGACGCCGGTGAACGCTGGTTGTTGGCCGAAGGATGGCCGTCGACCGTGCCGATGCTGCTGGAACAGGTCTCCATCGATTCCCTGGAGAACCTGCGCCACGCACGGGTGTTGTTGCGCGAGCGCGACGATGTTTCCCTGCCTCGGGTCTGGTTGGTCACGAGCCGTTATCACCTCGCCCGTTGCCTCTATCTCGCCCGTCGCCTGGGCTTCGACGCCGGGCCTCTCGCGGCGGAAGAACGCTTGCCGCTGAGCCGGCGTTATGTCGCGAGGATCCTGATGGAGGCGGGCTACCTCATGTGGATCGATACGGGCATGCGCTGGGCCGCCTTGACCGGCAACCGGCGGATGGCCGGACGCATCTCCTGATGCGTCGGTTCCACGCGGCGGCGTGCCGCAGCTGGCTCGCCGTCGCGTCTTGCTAAGCTCCGCTACATTCCCCACTCGTAAGAGGCCACGCCTTCCATGTCCGGACAAGCCGACCTTGCCGAATCGTTCCTGCGCGGCCTGCAGGACCGCATCTGTGCCGCCATCGAAGCGGTCGACGGGACGGCTCGCTTCGAGGAAGACGCGTGGACGCGTCCCGCCGGCGGCGGTGGGCGCACGCGCGTGCTGCGCGATGGTGGCGTCTTCGAGCAAGCGGGCGTCAATTTCTCACGGGTATCCGGATCGCCCCTGCCTCCCAGCGCCACGGCGCACCGGCCGGACCTCGTCGGCGGCAGTTTCATCGCCACCGGCGTGTCGCTGGTCTTGCATCCGCGCAACCCGTATGTCCCCACCACCCACGCGAACGTGCGCTATTTCGAAGCCTCCAAGGAAGGCGCCGAGCCCGTCTGGTGGTTCGGCGGCGGATTCGACCTCACGCCGTTCTACCCGTTCGACGAGGACGTGCGCCATTGGCATGGCGTGGCGAAAAGCCTCTGTGAGCCGTATGGCGACGACGTGTACGCGCGCTACAAGCGTTGGTGCGACGAGTATTTCTACCTGAAGCACCGGGGCGAGACGCGCGGCGTCGGCGGGCTGTTCTACGACGACCTCAACGAGGGTGGTTTCGAACGCTGCATGGACTTCACCCGCGACGTCGGCGACGGTTTCCTCGATGCCTACCTGCCCATCGTGGAGCGCCGCCGCGGCATGCCCTGGGGCGAACGCGAACGCGAGTTCCAGCTGTATCGACGCGGCCGCTATGTGGAATTCAATCTCGTCTACGACCGCGGCACGCTGTTCGGCCTCCAATCCGGCGGACGCACCGAATCGATCCTGATGAGCCTGCCGCCGCGCGTGCGCTTCGAGTACGCCTACACGCCGGAAGCGGATACCCCTGAAGCGCGGCTGCAGGAATACCTGAAACCGCGCGACTGGATTTGAGGGACGATTACGGCGCGCTGCCCGAGAACTTCCTCGCCGTGGCACCTTCGATCTTGCCGACCGTCGCGGAATCGCTGACGTAGAGGTCGACGTCGCGTTCGAAGGTGAGCGAGCCCTGCACGACGGCACGCGGGCCGATCACGATCTTCGGCTTGCGGTCATTGTTGTTGAACCAGCTCATCGAAGGCTTCTTCACGAGCAGGCCGCCCTCGACCCTGGAGCCTTCGCCGATGGTGACATCGGCGTTGACGGTCTCGATGCCGCCACCCACGTGCGCCTGGTCCAGCGAGATCTCGCCATTGACGTTCGACAGGCGGCCCTTGATGTCGGCGCCGCGATCGAGCCGCACCCGGCCGTTCACGGTCTCCACTTCGTCGCTGACCTTCGCCTGCTCGTGCAGCGTGACGGCGCCGTTGACCGTCTTCAGGACGGTGGCCGTGGCGGACTCGCCCAGTTCGACCGCGCCATTGACGGTGCTGGCCTTTTGTACGACCGCGCGGTCGCCGATGCGGACCGAGCCGTTGACCGAATGGACGTCCCCGGCGTGCTGGCCCGCCTCGACCGTGGCGCTGCCATTGACCTTGCTGATGTCGTCGTCGGCCAGGGCCGCGCCGGAAACGGAAAGTGCGATGAGCAGGGAAAGCAGGGTGCGGCGCATGTGTGTGGTACTCCACGGGTGGACTGGACCCCTAGGATGCACCTGAACCGGGGAAGGTTTAGCGTGACTGACGGCACGGGGGGCGTGGCGGGCACCCTGTGAAGTTGACGGGTCCCGGTGCAGGTTCCACCATCGGATTTTTCCTCTCCCTACGTTGGATGCCATGTACAAGCTCGTCATGATCCGCCACGGCCAGTCGGCCTGGAACCTCGAGAACCGCTTCAGCGGCTGGGCCGATGTCGACCTCAGCGAACAGGGCGTCGCCGAGGCTCGCGAAGCCGGGCGCCTGCTCAAGGAAGCCGGCTTCACCTTCGACCTGGCCCACACCTCCTACCTCAAGCGCGCGGTGCGTACGCTCTGGCACGTGCAGGACGAGATGGACCTGATGTGGATCCCGGTGGTCACCGACTGGCGGCTCAACGAACGCCACTACGGTGCACTGACCGGCCTCAACAAGGCCGAGACCGCCGCCAAGTACGGCAACGAGCAAGTGCATATCTGGCGCCGCAGCTACGACACCCCGCCGCCGCCGCTGGAACCGGGCGCGAAGTCCTTCGCCGACGATGGCCGTTACGAGGGCATCGATGTGCCGTTGACGGAATGCCTGAAGGACACGGTGGCCCGCGTGCTGCCTTATTGGGACGAGGTGCTGGCGCCAGCCATCCGCGCGGGCAACAACGTGTTGATGGCTGCGCACGGCAATTCCATGCGCGCATTGGTGAAGTATTTCGACGGGATATCCGACGATGATATCGCCGAACTGAACATTCCCAACGGCATCCCCCTGGTCTACGAATTCGACGCCGACCTCAAGCCCGTGAATCACTACTACCTGGGCGACCAGGCGGAGATCGAGGCCAAGATGGCCGCCGTGGCGAACCAGGGCAAGGCCAGGTAAGACGTCGGCCGGGCCCCAGAGGAAATAGAGGGTGACATCCGTCACCCTCGATGGGTCACAACCGCCCCTCGAACCAAAACGGCGGCTCGCTAACCTAGCCTCACACCGACCAACCGAGGCCCACGCCATGCTGGCTCCATCCGCCATTCCCTTGATCGTCGCCCCGCTGATGGCCTTCGCCGTCTACCGTCGTGTCCGTGGCAGCTTCGGCAGGCAGCCGATCCGCACGAAGCGGATGACCGTCCGGGTCGTGATGTTCGCCGTCATCGTGGGCCTGATGATGCTCTCCGGCCTGCAGGATATCCGCCTCGCCGAGGGCGCATTGGGTGGGGCGGCGATCGGGGCCTGCCTGGCTCTCCTGGTGGGCCTGCGCCTGACCCGGTTCGAGCAAGGCACCGACGGTACCGACTTCTACATACCCAACCCCTGGGTTGGCGGCGCGTTGTCGGCCCTGCTGCTCGGGCGGCTGGCCTGGCGTTTCCTGGTCCTCGCCCCCGCGTTCGCCAGCGGCAGCACCGCCGCCGTGCAGGGTCCGGCCCCCGGAAACAGCCCGCTGACGATGCTGGTGGTGGGCCTGACCGTGGGCTATTACCTCGCCTACTACGCTGGCGTGCTGATCCATCACCGTCGCTACAAGCGGCAGTGGCAGGCGGCCTGACGCCGCCTGCGGGCGCCCTCGGTCAGAGGGCGTCGTTGTCCAGTTCGCCGGTGCGGATCCGTACCACCTGGTCCAGCGGGCTGACGAAGATCTTGCCGTCGCCGATCTTGCCCGTCCGCGCCGCCTGCTGGATCGCTTCGACCACCCGCTCGATCTGCTCGTCGGCCACGGCGACCTCCAGTTTGATCTTGGGCAGGAAGTCCACCACGTACTCAGCGCCTCGGTAGAGTTCGGTATGGCCTTTCTGCCGGCCGAAACCCTTCACTTCCGTCACCGTCACGCCCTGGACGCCCACATCGGCGAGGGCCTCGCGGACGTCGTCCAGCTTGAACGGCTTGATGATGGCGACCACCAGCTTCATGTATCACTCCTCGGGGCGCGGCCGGCCGCCGGCGCGCGAAAGGCCATTGTGCCATCCGGGTCCCGGATCGTCTCCATACGGTGGCTTGTAGGAAAAACCCTACACGACGTGTAGGCGTACGCCTATAGCGCCTACAATTCCATCACTTAGAATTCATCCACGACATCGAGGTGCGCAAGATGGATGTGCAGGGTATCGATCAACTCGCACAGCGGTTGGCATCGTTGGTTCCGCCAGGGTTGGCGCAAGCGCGTGAGGACATGCAGGCCAACTTCAAAGACATTCTGGCGCAGGGACTTCGCCGCCTCGATCTCGTAACCCGCGAAGAATTCGATGTTCAGAGCCAGGTACTGGCTCGTACGCGCGAAAGGCTGGAAGCCTTGGAACAACGGCTTGCCGAGCTCGAGGCAAGCACGCAGCACGGCCAATAGGACGGCCACAGGTCCCGGGACCGCCCCCGATCCGTCACCCTCACCCCGAGAGCGGTCGGGGGCGGTTATTTTCCCAGCGAACGCAAGGGAGTGCGTATGCGAACCGGATCCCCTCAGGATCATGAGCGGTCGCGCTCCCACGTGATTCGTTACCGGTTACGATATCCCTCGTCATGAGCCTCGCCGTCACCCTCTCGCGCGCGCAGGAAGGTGTCACGGCGCCGCAGGTGGTCGTCGAAGTCCACCTCTCCGGCGGTTTGCCATCCACCTCGATCGTCGGCCTGCCCGAAGCGGCGGTCCGTGAGGCGCGTGACCGCGTGCGCGTGGCGATCCAGAACACCGCCTTCGAGTACCCCAACCGCCGTATCACGGTGAATCTCGCTCCGGCGGAACTGCCGAAGGACGGCGGCCGCTTCGATCTCGCCATCGCCCTCGGCATCCTTGCCGCCGGGTCCCAGGTGCCGCGCGAGCGTCTCGACGATTGTGAATTCCTGGGCGAGCTTGCCCTTTCCGGCGAACTTCGTGCCGTCCCGGGCATCCTCCCGGCCCTGATCCGCGCCCGCCGCTGCGGCCGCCGCATCGTCGTGCCGCGTGCGAACGCGGCCGAGGCCGCGCTCATCGGGGAGGGAGACGTCCTCCTCGCCGACAGCCTCGCCGAGGTCTGCGCCTGGCTGAGCGGCCGCGCGGACCTCACCGCGCCCGCGGCCGCCGATTTCTACGACATGCCGACCTGCGGTCCGGACATGCGCGATGTGCGTGGCCAGTACCAGGCGCGACGCGCCCTGGAGATCGCCGCCGCCGGCTGTCATCACCTGTTGCTGATCGGCCCACCGGGTACAGGCAAGACCATGCTCGCGGAACGCCTGCCCGGCATCCTCCCTCCGATGACGGAATCCGAAGCGCTGGAAAGCTGCGCCGTCCGGTCGCTGTCCGGTGAGGAGATCGATCCCGGCTGCTGGCGCCGACGCCCGTTCCGTTCGCCGCACCACACCGCATCGGGCGTGGCACTCGTGGGAGGAGGTTCGTCGCCGCGCCCTGGCGAGATATCCCTCGCGCACAATGGAGTGCTGTTCCTCGACGAGCTTCCCGAATTCAGCCGGCACGTCCTGGAGGTCCTGCGGGAGCCGTTGGAATCGGGCCAGATCGTCATTTCACGCGCGGCGCGTCAATCGACTTTCCCCGCGGAGTTCCAACTCGTCGCCGCGATGAATCCCTGTCCCTGCGGCTATGCGGGCGATCCCCTGCACGAATGCCGTTGCACGCCGGACCAGGTGCAGCGCTATCGCGGCCGCATCTCCGGCCCGCTGCTCGATCGCATCGATCTTTGCGTGGAAGTTCCGCGCGTCGCCATCGCCGAACTCTCCTCCGCCCCCGGTCCCCATGATGACGACAGCGCAACGGTGAGACAGCGTGTGATCAAGGCGCGCGAGAAAGCGCTGATGCGTGCCGGCCAACCCAATTCCGAATTGAGCGTGGTCAACCTCGAACGCGACTGCGCACTGCCTTCGGCGGAGCGCGAATGGCTGGAAAGTGCGCTGGATAAACTCGGCGCGTCGGCGCGGGCGTATCACCGCATCTTGCGAGTGGCGCGGACGATCGCGGATATCGAGGGTGGCAGTGGGTGCGTGGAGCAGGCGCATCTGGCGGAAGCGTTGCATTACCGACGGTTCTGATGCGTTCGTCAGCCGGTGACGCGTGTGCATGCGTCACCGGGACGGCTTACGTTTGAATGCCCGATCCTTACCGGGCATCGCGGGCGAGATCCGCTATGGGACCTTCATCGAAGAGACGAGAGTGATCGGGCAGTGAATGCCGGTGTACGGCGTTCTGCGTCTCGTCCCGAGGAGGACTTCGATGGATATGTCGTCGCGATGGACTATAGGCCGAATCGCATGGGCAATGACTATTGCTCTTACGATGGGGTCAATGGCCGCTCACGCGGAAGGTGCACTGGAACATGTACCAGTGGCTGCAACCGCCTCCGCTCCCCCCGCTGCGCCGCCAGAGGAACGTTTCGAACTCGAGCCGATCCTCACCGCTATCGTGCAAGGTCACGTTGCCGCAGAGGACCGGTTGCCAGGGCAACAACCGGTCGTCGTACCGCATGTCTGGTACAGCGATACGGGTGATGTGCTGAATGTCGAACTAGGAAAGGCCTATCTGCCTACCGACTACACGATAACGTTCGAAGAACGGGTGAGTGCCATCACTAGCTTATTGATCACGTACACGCAGCAGCGCACGCCAATCTACAACGTGGATGTATGGTTCGAAGGGAAGGATATATTTTTCTACTTTCCATAAGAGCGAGGTCCGGAGGATCGAATCGTGCAAGGCAACGGGTGCGTCCCCTTCGATGCAACTTACTCGGATGTGACGGTGATGTCCGACTCGACCGCCGCGGCATCAATCACGTTCGCTGGGTTCCCCCGTTTCCCGGTGAGGTTGGAATCCGTTGTTGCGGAATGTCCTTCCGGGGTCATGTGCTGGCCCATTGCTGGTTATTTCAAAGACCCGACCGCATCTCTGACGATGTCGCACAGCTGCCTGGCGAAAGAGCCCTTCACCATGAAATGGAATGTGCGTTTCATCGACGCGGATGGCATTTCTGCCCGAACTACCGCCGTCATGCACTGCAAACCGAAGGCCAAGACTCCCTCGTAGGAGTTAATACTTATTTCATGTACTGGCGGGTTGACAAATAGTGGGGTCGGGCGGAGAATTCTGTACCAGGCGGTTCTCTTAATGGGCTGCCCGCCCCGTCCCGGTGTTGGATACCCCCTGTCTCTTATACACATCT
>NZ_JBPGXU010000068.1:0-20875 GCF_056755675.1 Luteibacter sp. KNZ12-1A
GGGGGTGGGGGGGGGCGCCCCCCCCCGGGCCCCGCGGCGGGGGACCCCCCCCGGGGGGGCCCCCCCACCGGGTGGCTCAACGGAAGTTGCACGGTCTCGCAGGTGGCAGTGGGTTGAGACAAGTCTCACTCATGTGGCGCTTGCGTGGCCCCGCGCTTGCCCCCATTGCTTTCTGGACGACTCAGGGAGCCGCCCATGCACGACGCCACGCCGCTTATCGCCACCATCGTCGGTGGTCTCGTTCTCGCCTTCATCTTCGGCGCGATCGCCCACCGACTGAGGTTGCCTGTCCTGGCTGGCTACCTCGTCGCCGGCGTGGTCGCAGGCCCGTTCACGCCGGGCTGGGTCGCCGATGCGCACATCGCCCAGGAACTCGCGGACCTCGGCGTCATCCTGCTCATGTTCGGCGTGGGCCTGCACTTCTCCCTGAAAGACCTCCTCTCGGTCAAGGCCATCTCCGTTCCCGGGGCCGCGGTGCAGATGGGTGTCGCCACCGGCCTCGGCATGCTGCTGGGCTGGTTGCTCGACTGGCCGCTCGCGCAGGGCTTCGTGTTCGGCCTCGCGCTCTCGGTGGCCAGCACGGTGGTCCTGCTGCGCGCGATGGAGGAACGCCGCCTGCTCGACAGCGATCGCGGCCGCATCGCGGTGGGCTGGTTGATCGTCGAGGACCTGGCGATGGTGTTGGCCCTGGTGCTGCTACCGGCGATCGGCGGGTTCCTCGGTACGGAGAAGGGCGGGGCGGCGACCGACGTGGGCGCCCTGCTGGAGACGGTGGCATGGACCATCGGCAAGGTGGTCGTCTTCGTCGCGTTGATGCTCATCGTCGGCAAGCGCGTGATCCCATGGACGCTCCAGGCGGTCTCGGCCAGCGGCTCGCGTGAACTGTTCCGCCTCGCCGTGCTCGCCATCGCGTTGGGCATCGCGTTCGGCGCGGCCCACCTGTTCGACGTCTCCTTCGAACTCGGCGCCTTCTTCGCCGGCATGATGATGGGCGAGTCGAAATTGTCCCAGCGTGCCGCGGAGGAAACCCTGCCGCTGCGCGATGCCTTCGCCGTGTTGTTCTTCGTGTCGATCGGCATGTTGTTCAACCCGGGCATCCTGCTCGAACACCCCTGGATCGTCCTGGCGGCCTGCCTCATCATCATCGTGGGCAAGTCGGTGGCCGCTTTCGCCATCGTGCGTGCCTTCGGCCGGCCGGCGAAGACGGCGCTCACCATCGCGACCAGCCTCGCGCAGATCGGCGAGTTTTCCTTCATCCTCGCCGGCCTCGGCGTGTCGCTGGGCCTGTTGAGCGAACAGGCGCGCGATGTGTTGCTGGCCGCGGCCATCGTATCCATCCTGGCCAACCCGCTGCTCTTCGTGGCACTCGACCGGTGGATCGCGAAGCACGATTCCGACGCTCCGGAGGATCATCCCGACGCCATCGCCGGGCATACGGTGCTGGTCGGTTATGGCCGCGTCGGCCGCCGTGTGTTCGACGAGCTGCATGCCGCCGGGACGCGAACGCTGGTGATCGAGTCCGACGAGGATGCGGTTCGCGAACTGCGTCGAAAGGACATCGCCGAGATCGTGATCGGCAACGCCGCGGCCGCGCCGGTGCTGGCGGAGGCGAACCTCGCCGGTGCCAGGGCGTTGATCGTCGCCGTGCCCGACCCTTTCGAAGGCGGGCAGATCGTTCGCGCCGCGCGTGCCCTGCGCCCTGACCTCCCCATCGTGGCGCGTGCGCACTCGGTGGAATGCGTCGCCCATCTGGACGGCCTGGGCGCGAGCGACGTGATCTACGGAGAGCAGGAACTTGCGCACAGCATGTTCCAGGCGGCACAGCCACGGCGGACCAGCCCCGCGCATTGATGTGGACACGCCGGCCTAACGGCCCGTTCGTTATCGTCAGGGGACTGGCGGTCGAAACGACGAGGACAGCATGGCATCCCTGATCGAGGACTACGCGATGCTCGGCAATTGCCGAAGCGCCGCACTGGTGGCACGGAACGGTTCGATCGACTGGTTATGCCTGCCCCGCTTCGACTCCGCTTCCTGCTTCGCCGCCCTCGTCGGCGATGAAGGCAACGGCCGATGGCGAATCGCTCCGGCCGATCCCGACGCCGCATGCACGCGCCGATACATCGACGGCAGCCTCGTCCTCGAGACGGAATGGCGTACGGCCACGGGACGGGCGAGGGTCATCGATTTCATGCCGCTCGCCGGCGACCAGGTGGGTGTCACGCGCATCGTGGAGGGCATCGAGGGCCGGGTGGATTTCGAAGCCGTGCTCACGATCCGCTTCGACTACGGCAACGCCGTGCCCTGGGTCAGCCGCCTGGACGAGACCACCCTCACCGCCGTCGCGGGCCCGGACATGCTGGTCGTGCGCAGTCCCGTGGCCGTGGAAGGCGAGGGCATGCACAGCATCGCTCGCTTCGTCGTGGGCAAGGGCGATTCGGTTCCCTTCATGATGGCCTGGGGTCCTTCGCACCTGCCACCGCCCGCCGCGCTCGATCCCCATGCCGAACTGCGCGATTCGCTCGCGTTCTGGGAGGGATGGTCGAACCGCTGCAACGACAGCGGCGAGTGGAGCGAGATCGTCCGCCGTTCGTTGGTGGTGCTCAAGGGGCTGAGCTACCTGCCCACCGGCGGCATCGTCGCGGCGCCCACCACGTCGTTGCCTGAACAACTCGGTGGCCAGCGCAACTGGGACTACCGCTATTGCTGGGCCCGCGATGCCACCTTCGTGCTTTCGGCCCTGGTCAACGCGGGCTATCACGACGAGGCCAGTGCGTGGCGCGATTGGGTGCGTCGCGCGGTGGCCGGATCGCCGGACCAGTTGCAGGTCCTCTATGGCGTGGCCGGCGAACGTCGCCTGGAGGAATACGAGGTGCCCTGGCTCGCCGGCTACGAGGGTGCGAAGCCGGTACGTATCGGCAACGCCGCCTCGGCGCAGTTCCAGCTGGATATCTTCGGCGAACTCGTCGGCGCCTTCGCCCATGCCATCCGCCATGGGGTCACCCTGCAACCGGAGGCCGACGACGTGCAGACGGTGTTCCTGGAGCACCTCGCCGGGATCTGGCGCCAGCCGGACGAGGGCATCTGGGAAATCCGTGGCGAGCCACGCCATTTCGTGCATTCGAAGGTGATGGCCTGGCTGGCGTTCCAGCGCGCCGCCGAACAGGACCGGCACGGTCGTGATCCGGGCTTCACCCGGCGCTGGCGCGCGATCGCGGATGAAATCAAGGCCGACATCCTGGCCAAGGGCGTCGATCCCGCGCGCGGCTGCTTCACCCAGTCGTACGGGTCGACCGAACTGGATGCCAGCCTGCTCCTGGTGACCCTGACCGACTTCCTGCCACCGGACGATCCGCGCATCGTCGCCACGGTGCGGGCGATCGAGGAAGACCTGCTTGTCGAAGGCTTCGTGCGCCGCTACGACACGCGCAGCGGCGTGGACGGCCTGCCCCCGGGAGAGGGTGAGTTCCTGCCATGCAGCTTCTGGCTGGTGGAGAATTACGTATTGCTCGGCCGCTACGACGAAGCACGCGAATTGTTCAAGCGCCTCATCGGGCTCGCGAACGACCTCGGCCTGCTCGCGGAGGAGTACGATCCACGGTCGAAACGACTGCTGGGTAATTTCCCACAAGCCTTTTCACACGTCGCGTTGGTTAATGCCGCTTTCAGTCTTGCGCATTGTTACAGCGCGACGGCAGATGTCCACGCCACCCCCGAAGCCCTCGATCCCCAAGGAGTCCGTGCATGAGCCAAGCCCAACCGAAGCGCGTCGCCTCACGCGCTCACCCGGCCGACCCGTGTACCGTCGTGATTTTCGGCGCCGCTGGTGACCTCACCAGCCGCCTTGTCGTTCCCGCCCTCTACAACATGCGCCGCACCGGCCTGCTGTCCGACAACTTCTCCGTGATCGGCTTCAATCACGGCAAGATGACCGACAACGCCTGGAAGAAGAGCCTGACCACCGCGCTCGAGCGTTTCGTCGGCAACAGCGGCGGCAAGCTCGACGCCGAAGCGTGGGACTGGCTGAGCGGCCAGATGACCTACCACGCCGGCGACTTCGACGACCTCACCGCTTTCCAGAGCCTCGCGATCAAGCTCAAGGATGCGGAGCGCCGCCGCGGCACCAAGGGCAACGTGCTGTTCTACCTCGCCACGCCGGAGCGTTTCTTCGGCGACGTGATCGAAAAACTGCACGAGGCCGGCCTGGTCGACGACGGCGGCCCCGATGGCCAGTGCTGGCGCAGGGTGATCGTCGAGAAACCGTTCGGCCACGACCTCGCTTCCGCGCACGCGCTCAACGAGCGCATCCTCAAGGTGCTGCGCGAAGACCAGATCTACCGCATCGATCATTTCCTCGGCAAGGAAACGGTGCAGAACATCATGGCCTTCCGCTTCGCCAACGGCCTGTTCGAGCCCATCTGGAACCGAGATCGCATCGACCACGTGCAGATCACCGTGGCCGAGACGGTCGGCGTCGAGCGTCGTGGCTCGTTCTACGAGCAGACCGGCGCATTGCGCGACATGGTGCCGAACCACCTGTTCCAGCTGCTGGCGATGGTCGCGATGGAGCCGCCGACCTCGTTCGACGCCGAGGCCGTGCGCACGCGCAAGGCCGAGACCATCGAGGCGATCCGTCCGATCCAGCCCGAGGACGCCGTACGCGGCCAGTACGGCCCCGGCGCGGTGAACGGTGAACTGGCGATCTCCTACCGCGACGAACCGAACGTGGCGCCTGATTCCGTCACCGAGACCTTCGTCGCCATGAAGTTGTCGATCGACACCTGGCGCTGGTCGGGCGTGCCTTTTTACCTGCGTACCGGCAAGCATATGGGCCGGCGCACCACGGAGATCGCGATCCGCTTCAAGTCCGCGCCGTTCGCTCCGTTCCGCGGCACGGGCATGGACGCGTTCGGTCCGGACTGGCTGGTGTTGCAGATCCAGCCCGACGAAGGCATCTCGCTGCAGTTCGACGTGAAGCGCCCCGGCCCGCGCGTCGAACTCGCGCCCGTGCGCATGGACTTCAAGTACGCCGACTGGTTCCGCGCCGAACCCAACGTCGGCTACGAGACCTTGCTGTACGACTGCATGACCGGCGATGCCACCTTGTTCCAGCGGGCCGACATGGTCGAGGCGTGCTGGCGCGCGGTGCAACCGATCCTCGACGACTGGGCCCAGCGCACGCCCGCCGATTTCCCGAACTACGCGTCCGGCAGCGCCGGCCCCGCCTCGGCCGATACCTTGCTGGCCCTGGGTGGACGGTCGTGGCGTCCGCTGAATTCGGCGAACGAACTCAACGCGAGGCGCACGGCGAAGCCCAAGGTGGACGCGCCTTCGCCCGCGCAGAAATCGCCGGAGCGCCGCAAGGCCGTGCAAAAGGCCGCCGCCACGAAGACCTTGCGTAGCACCTCGGTGAAAAAGGCCGCTCCGGCGCGCAAGTCGACGGCGACGAAATCGGTTGCCAGGAAAACGGCGGCCAAGAAAGCTCCGGCCAAGAGAACGGCTACGGCATCCACCAAGCGCGCACCGACCAAGCGTGCTTCGACGACTCGCGGAAAGGGTCCGCGCAAGAAATAGCGCGAGTCCCGAGCTCCCACAAGAAAATTGTGGGAGCCGCTTCAGCGGCGATCCCGCGGCAGCTGGCCAGGTTTGCGGCAAGCACCCATCGCCGCTGAAGCGGCTTCCACAGTCAGGTGGCTCCCACGACCGGCCGGTACCGACCGCTGGCGGAGGCATTTCAGCCCCATGGGGCCTGCTACCTCTATCGAGGGATGGCAGGGCGTTTCTCTCGTGCGTGTGGTCGGCCGTTCCCTCCGCACAGCCAGGAAAACAACGGCCGAACCTGCGATTTTCGCGCTGCATCGCAGCAAAGCCGCCGGTTTGCACGGCATGGCGTTTGGCGTTCGCAGCTATGCGGCAAAAAGCCTTGGTGGAAAAGCCACTTACGGTTGATCGTCACGTGTATGGCGCTTCCATGGATCGATCCAAATCGTGCCGGAGAATTTCCGCACTGCACTATTTCTTCGATTTTATTATTTCTATTTATGACAATGATTTACGTCAAACCTGCCGTCTTTAGATCGAGTTAAAAATCGGTTGACAACGTTGTCAGCGGCCCCTAAAAATCCGCTCAGTCACACCACTGCAATAGCGACGACGACGCAAGCGGGCCGTGCCGGCCATGTACGGCGATCGCGGTAGGGCGCAGGGCAAGAAACCAAAAATCCAATGGAACGAACGGTAGCGAACGCGGGCCTCGGCCTGCGCGGTGGCGTTCGTTCCGAAGAAGACACCACGCAGGGAAGGGGGGCGGATGCGCGAGCGTCGTCTCCTTGACTGTGATCATTTCCAGGAGATCGATGTGAACCACCGAATCAGCACGCTATCCATGGCCATCATGGCTGGCCTGTTCGCCACGGGTAGCGCCATGGCGCAGGACGCGGCGACCCCCGCTCCCGCCGCCGCGACGGCGAAGAAGAACGAGCCGGCCGCGGCGCCGGGTTCGGAGGCGAACGTCCAGGATGCCGCGAATCTCAACGGCATCACGGTCACGGGTATCCGCGCCAGCCTGCAGAAGTCGCTCGACCTGAAGCGCAACGCCGATTCGATCGTCGACGCGATTTCCGCCGAAGACGTGGGCAAGTTCCCCGACACCAATGTGGCCGAGTCGCTTTCCCACCTGCCGGGCCTCAGCGTCGATCGCAACTTCGGCGAAGGCGACAAGGTCAGCATCCTGGGCACCGATCCGGCGCTGAACCGCCTGATGCTCAACGGCCAGACCGTGGCCTCGACGAACTGGACCTCGGACCCGAACAACCCGGACAGCCGTTCGTTCAACTACAGCCTGCTCGCCTCGGAAATCATCGGTAACGCCCAGGTCTACAAGACCCCGCAGGCGAACATCGATGAAGGCAGCATCGGCGGCACGGTCATCGTCAACACGCGCCGTCCGCTCGACCTGCCCGCGAACACGCTCACCGGCAGCGTCAGCTATGGCTATAACGACCGCGCCGACAAGGGCAAGCCGAACGCTTCGGTGCTGTATAGCTGGAAGAACAAGGACAGCACCTTCGGCGTGATCGGCTCGCTGATGCATTCGGACCGGATCATCGACCGCCAGGGCACCGAGATCTTCGGCTACCAGCGCGTGAACGATCCCACCGACACCAACCCGGACCACCAGTTCAATCCGTCCGTGGTCCCGGCCGACGCCAAGGGCGTCTATCCCACCGCGATCAACACCGCCTGGTTCCAGCAGCGCCGCACGCGCGACGGCGTGTCGACCGGCCTGCAGTGGAAGCCGAACGACGCGTTCGAACTGAACTTCACCGGCCTGTACGTCACCGAGAAGTTCAACAACTTCAACCAGAGCCACTACGGCGAGTGGTCGGGTTCGGCCGCCAACGCCACCGCGCTGGGCTTCAACAACGGCGTCGCCACCAGCGGCAGCTACAACGCCAACACCTCGACCTACCTCGACGGCTACGAGCGCGACTCGACCGTGAACACCGGCGTCGCCCAGCTGCGCGCCGACTGGTTCGGTGACGGCTGGACCGCGTCGAGCCAGATCGGCTACACCGGTTCCACGGGCGGTTCCGACGGCATCTGGAACATGCAGTTCCAGGGCTTCGGCGGCTTCGACTGGAACCTCAAGGGCCAGCATCCGCAGATCAACTACAACAGCGCGGACGATGCCTCCGCGATGCTCGCCCATGGCGCCGGCTACAGCTACGCGCCGAGCTACGACCGCGAGCGTTACTTCCAGGCTGACTTCGCCCACGACGTCAGCTGGGGCCCGCTGAACCAGATCGAGGTCGGCATCAAGGCCACCAATCACCTGGACGGCCAGGACGCCTACGCGGCGCGCCTGCCCAGCCAGGACGGCAGCGGCGTCTCGCTGGCCGACTTCGCCGACGGCGGCACGCCCAGCGGCTACCTCGACGGCCTGAGCTCCTCCGGCAACATGGGCAACTGGACCACGATCGACCCGGGCCTGATGAAGGCCTATGTGCAGAGCCTGAAGAATGGCACGGTGTCGCTCGATCCGAAGGCCACCTACAGCGTCGCCGAGCAGAACCGCGCGTTCTACATCCAGGGCGACTTCGCCGGTGACGACTATCGCGGCAACCTTGGCGTGCGCTACTTCCGCACCCGCGATACCGTGAATGGCTACAACGCGATCGGCCCGGACGTCTATGGCGCCGTGAACAAGCGCAGCACGTACCACGACTGGTTGCCCTCGTTCAACATCGCCTACGACGCGGCCGACAACCTGACCCTGCGCTTCGCCGCGGCGAAGACCATCGCCCGCCCGCGCTACCAGCAGATGACGCCGTATGTCGCGCTGGACGACCGCACGTTGACCGGCTCGCGTGGCAACACCGACCTGGGCCCGTACAAGTCGACCAACTACGGCGCGTCGGCCGAGTGGTACTTCTCGGAAAACAGCGTGCTCGCCGCGGAACTGTTCTTCCGTCGCATCTCCGGCTACATCCTCAACACCAATGTCGCCGAGACGCATTACAACCTGACCAACCTGCGTGACGACGTGTACCAGATGCAGGTGCCGATCAACGCCGGCGTGGCCAAGGTGAAGGGCGCATCGCTCAGCTACCAGCAGAATTTCCGCTACGGCTTCGGGCTCCTCGCCAATTACACCTACTCCGACGCGGACACCAGCAACGATTTCCCGTTGCCGTACAACTCGAAGAACTCGTTCAACCTGTCGCCGTTCTACGAGCAGGGCCCGTGGAGCGCCCGCGTGACCTATAGCTGGCGTTCCTCGTACTTCACCTCGATCGCCCAGTTGCAGTCGCAGCAGATCACGGGCATCTTCCGTGAACTCGATGCTTCGGTGGGTTACCAGGTGAACGAACACATCCGCGTGTCGCTCGACGCCACCAACCTGCTGGACGAGACGTACTTCGTCTACAACAACACGCCGAGCCAGCCGCTCAATGCCTACAAGAACGGCCGCACGTACATGATGACGCTGGGCTTCAAGCTGTGATGCGCCGCGCGTCGCTGGCGTTGGCGGCCTGGCTCATCGCCGGCGTCGCCGGCGCGGCCACGCCGGTGGAGAAAGACCTCTCCGCCGGCTGGCGGTTCCGCCTCGCTCCCGGGGCGGAGGACCAGCACGCGCGAGCCATGTCCTGCAATGGATCCTGTGAGCGCTTCAGGGACTGGCAGCCGGCCGTCGTGCCGGGTGCCGTCCAGACGGACCTGCTCGCGCTGGGGCGGATCGGTGATCCGTTCTGGCGCGACAACGAGGCCGGCCTGCAATGGATCGGCCTCACCGACTGGGATTACCAGCTGGATTTCCAACTCGACGCGGCCGCGCTGAAGCGCGACCACGTCGATCTCGTTTTCGACGGCCTCGACACGTTCGCCGAGGTCAGCCTCAACGGCAGGAAACTGCTCGCGGCGGACAACATGTTCCGCCGCTGGCGCCTGCCGGTGAAGGGCAGCCTGCACGCCGGCACCAATACGTTGCAGGTGCATTTCCAATCCCCGATCGCACGGCTCCAGCCCTGGCTGATGAAGCAGCCGTACTCGTTGCCGGGTGAGTTCGACTCGGCGTTCGGCGACGAGCCCAAGGGCAAGCAGACCTCCAACTATGTTCGCAAGGCGAACTATCAGTACGGCTGGGATTGGGGTCCGCGCTACGTCACCATGGGTATCTGGCGCCCGGTCCGGCTGGAAAGCTGGGACGGATGGCGCGTGGCCGACCTGCATATTGCACAGGCGAAGGTGGACGAGGCCACGGCCGACCTGCAGGCGCAGCTCGATGTCCGCGCGGACAAGGCCGGGCGAGCCACGGTGAAGGTCGAGTGGACCGCGCCCGATGGCCGCCATGGTGAACAGACGCGGGATGTCGCGCTGAAAGCCGGCGAGAACCATGTCGCCGTGCCGGTGGCCATCGACCGTCCGCAGCGCTGGTGGCCGGTGGGCTACGGCGAGCCCAACCTCTACCGTTTCCATGCGGCTGTCGCCGTCGATGGCGCGACCGTCGCCGAGGCGGAGCGCGAAACCGGCCTGCGCAGCGTGGAGCTGCGCCGCGAGAAGGATCAGTGGGGCAGGGGCTTCGCCTTCGTGGTCAATGGCGTGCCGATCTTCGCCAAGGGCGCCAACCTCATCCCGTTCGACAGCTTTCCTTCCCGCGTGACGCCCGAACGCATGCAGGCGATCCTGCAGTCGGCGCACGACGCCAACATGAACATGTTGCGCATGTGGGGCGGCGGCACGTACCAGGACGACGCCTTCTATGCGATGGCGGACCGGCTCGGCCTGATGATCTGGCAGGACTTCATGTTCGGTGGCGCGATCACGCCGTATGACGACGCCTTCCGCGAGAACACGCGTATCGAGGCGCTGGAGCAGGTCACGCGTCTGCGCGACCATCCGTCGATCGTGTTGTGGGCGGGTAACAACGAAGTGCAGACCGGCTGGGACGACTGGCCGGATCGCGAGGATTTCCGCAAGTTCGTCAACGCCGACGAGGTCAAGCGGATCGACGACGGCATGCGCGAGCTCTTCGGCGGCACCTTGCGCAAGGTGGTGAACGAGCTGTCGCCGGGCACGCCTTACTGGGCCAGCTCGCCGAGCACCGATTTCGAGGGCCCCGCCAACGTCGAGAACGACGGCGACGTCCATTACTGGAAGGTCTGGTCCGGCTCCGAACCGATCTCCCACTACCTCGATATCACGCCTCGCTTCCAGTCCGAGTACGGCCTGCAATCGTTCCCCGTGATGGCCACGATCAAGGCCTTCGCCCAGGCGGACGACATGCAGCCCGAGTCGAAGGTGATGCGGGCGCACCAGAAGTTCGCGAACGGTGACGGCAACCAGCGCCTGCTGCTGTACATCCGCCAGGAATACGGCGAACCGAAGGACTTCCCCTCGTTCGTGTACCTGAGCCAGGTGATGCAGGCCGAAGGCATCGAGCTGGCCGCCGAGCACCTGCGCAGCGCGCGCCCGCGCAACATGGGCACGCTGTACTGGCAACTCAACGACGTATGGCCCGGCGCGTCGTGGGCCAGCGTCGACTACTTCAATCGCTGGAAAGCCTTGCAGTTCCACGCCAAGCGCTTCTACGCGCCGGTGGACGTGGTACCGCTGCGCAGGGACGGCAAGACGGATGTCTTCGCCGTGTCCGACCGCACCGATGCGTTCGACGCCACGCTGCGTACTCGTGTCTACGACATGGGCGGCAAGCTGTTGCGCGAAGAGAACACACCCGTGAAGGCCGCCGCGCTGTCCAGCACGCCGGTCGCCAGTCTCGATGACGCCGCCCTGCTCAAGGGGGCCGATCCGCGGCATACCGTGGTGTCGTTCGACCTGATGGAGCAAGGCAAGGTCGCCGCGCATCACCTGCTGTATTTCGGCGCGGCACGCATGCTGGCGTTGCCGGCGCAACCAGGGCTCGACATCGCGGTTCGCGCCGGGGCACGGGGACCGCTGCTGAGCGTGAGCGCGAAGCGTCTCGCCCGTGCGGTGTGGATCGATACCGGCGACCTCGACGTGCGCTTGTCGAACAATGCGTTCGATCTTCTGCCGGGCGAGAGCGTCGAGATCACCGTCGATGGCAAGGTCGACATCGACGCGCTTCGTCGCGCGGTCACGATACGTTCGCTCGTGGATGCCCTGAAGGAGACCAAGCCGTGAACCCAAGCCGCCGCAACCTGATCAAGTGGCTGTCGCTCGTGCCTGGCGCGGCGGCGGTCGGTGGAGTAGGCACGGTCGCCTTCGCCGCCTCGCGCTTCCCGAGCAAGCGTCCACCCGTGGGCAAGCGCAAGTTCACCAGCGAGGCGGTGGAGAGCCTGATCGCCTCGACGAAGAAGAAGATCGCCGATCCCGAACTGGCCTGGCTGTTCGAGAACTGCTTCCCGAACACGCTCGATACCACGGTGGAAGTCGGTCGCCTCGATGGCTACGAGGACACCTTCGTCGTCACCGGCGACATCGACGCGATGTGGTTGCGCGATTCCTCGGCCCAGGTGTGGCCCTACCTTCCGTTGGTGGCGAAGGATGAAGCCCTGCGCAAGCTGTTCCGCGGGCTGATCCGCCGCCAGTCGCGCTGCATCTCGATCGACCCCTACGCGAACGCCTTCCTGCCCGACCCCAAGGGCAAGAGCAAGCTGGAATGGGCGCAGGCCGACCAGACCGACATGCGGCCGGGGGTGGCCGAACGTAAGTGGGAGATCGACTCGCTGTGCTACCCGGTGCGCCTCGCGCACGGCTACTGGCAGGCCACGGGCGACCGCGAACCTTTCGACGAGTCCTGGCGCGCCGCGACGCGGCTCATCGTCGCCACCTTCCGCGCACAGCAGCGCAAGGACGGCACCGGTCCTTACCAGTTCCAGCGGCCGTCGCCGAATCCGACCGAAAGCCAGTTCCTCCACGGCTACGGCCAGCCTACGCGGCCCGTGGGCATGATCCACGCGATGTTCCGTCCTTCGGACGACGCCACGCTGTATCCGTTCAATATCCCCGGCAACCTCTTCGCCGTGGTGACGCTGCGCCGCCTCGCGCAGATGCATGGCACCTTCTTCGGCGACCAGTCCTTCGCGAGCGAGTGCCATGCGCTGGCCGACGAGATTGCCGGTGCCGTGGAGAAGTACGGCACGATCCAGGGCGAGCATGGCGATTATTGGGCCTACGAAGTGGACGGCTATGGCAACCAGCTGTTCATGGACGACGCCAACGTGCCGAGCCTGCTCGCATTGCCCTACCTGGAGTGCACGGGCCGGGACGCCCGCTACGAGCGCACGCGCGCGCAGGTCTGGAGCACGGCGAATCCGTACTTCTTCAAGGGCACGGCCGGTGAGGGCGTCGGCGGTCCGCACGAGGGCCTGCGCATGATCTGGCCGATGTCGATCATGATGAAAGCCTTCACCACCGACGATACGGCCGAGATCCGCCAGTGCCTGCACTGGCTGAAGACGACCCACGCCGGTACCGGCTTCATGCACGAAGCGTTCGACCAGGACGACCCGAAGCAATTCACCCGCTCGTGGTTCGCCTGGGCCAATACCTTGTTCGGCGAGCTGGTGGTCCATCTCGCCGACAAGCAACCCGATTCCCTGCGGCGCGTCTGACGCGCCGCCCGAACTGGAGCGATTCATGGTTACCCGTCGACGTTTTCTGCAAGGAATGGCCGCCTTCACGGCACTGGGTCAGGTCGGTTCCCTCACCGCGCTGGCCAGTGGCGTGCAAGAAGGCCTGGACGCGTCCTCCGCCAGCGGCGGCACCGCTGCGGAAGGCGTCTTGCGTTACGTCGACGTCTTCGTCGGCACGGGCGGCCACGGTCACACCTTTCCGGGTGCGACGCGGCCGTTCGGCATGGTCCAGCTGAGCCCGGACACATACAACGCGCAGTGGGACGCCTCGTCCGGCTATCACCAGGGCGATGGCTCGATCATGGGCTTCTCGCACACGCACCTGTCCGGCACCGGTGCCGCCGACATGCTCGATTTCCTGGTGATGCCTTCGATGGGGCCGGTGCGCCTGCAGCCGGGTGATCGCGATTTCGACGGCGTGAACTACACGTCCCGTTTCGACGCGAAACGCCAGGGCGACGGCAAGCCGGCCAAGGGCTACAAGACGGGCGTGAAGGGCTACCGTTCGCATTACACGAGCGAAGCGGCGCACCCGGGCTACTACCGGGTGAAGCTCACCCAGCACGACATCCTCGCCGAACTCACGGCTACGCTGCGCGCGGGCATGCACCGCTACACCTTCGGCAAGGACGGCGACGCCCACCTGCTGCTGGACATGACTCACGGCTACCAGGACGACATGGACAAGCCGACCCGTCTGAGCGACGTGGAACTCACCGTGGTCGGCAACGACACGATCGTCGGTGGCCGGCGGGTGTACCAGTGGGCGAGCGGGCGTGTCATCTACTTCGCCATGAAGGTGTCGCGGCCGATCGCCAGCGCCACGCTTTACGAGAACGACAAGCCGGCGCCGAAGGGAACGACCACGGTCAAGGGCGACCATCTCAAGGCGGCCCTGCACTTCGACAAGGCGTCGAGCGAGCCGCTGCTGGTGAAGGTCGGCATTTCCGGCGTGGATATCGATGGCGCCATGCGCAACCTCGAAGGCGAGATCCCGGGCTGGGATTTCGACGGCGTGCGTGCCTCGGCCGAGGCGGAGTGGGAACGCGAACTGTCGAAGATCCGCATCGCCTCCTCCTCGGACAAGGTGAAGCGCACGTTCTACAGCTCGCTGTACCACACGATGCTCGCGCCCACGGTGTTCAGCGACATCGACGGCCGTTACCGCGGCATGGACCGCGCGGTGCACACGCTGCCCGAGGACCGGCACAACTACAGCACCTACTCGCTGTGGGATACCTATCGCGCCGAGCATCCCTTGTTCACCCTGTACCAGTCCGAGCGCGTGCCCGACCTGGTCGACGGACTCGTCCGTCTTGCCGTGGAAAGCCCCAGTGGCGCGCCGGTATGGCCTCTGCAAGGCGTGGAGACGGTCTGCATGATCGGCTACCACTCCGCCGTGGTGCTGGCCGAGGCGCAGGCCAAGGGCTTCACCGGCATCGACTACATGAAGGCGTGGCCGGTGTTCCGCCGCCGCGCCATGCAGGACGACTACTTCGGCCTGCCGTACTACCGCAAGCTCGGCTACATCCCCAGCGAGAAGGAAGGCGAGGCGGTCAGCAAGACGCTCGAATACGCCTATGACGACTGGGCGGTGGCGCACATGGCCGAAGCGCTCGGTCATGCCGACGACGCGTCGTTGCTGCGCAAGCGCTCGCAGAACTACCGCAACGTGTTCGACAAGGACACGCAGTTCATGCGCCCGCGCGCCGAGGACGGTACCTGGCTGCAGCCCTTCGATCCGATCGCCATCGGCCATTCGAACCGGTGGCGCGATTTCACCGAATCGAACGCGTGGCAGGCCACCTTCCTCAACCAGCACGACGTGTACAACTACATGGGCCTGTTCGGTGGCGAGGAAGGCTTCGAGAAGAAGCTCGACGCCTTGTTCAATGCCGACCCGACCCTGCCGGACAACGCGCCGCCGGACATCGCCGGCATGGTCGGCCAGTACGCCTTCGGCAACGAGCCAGGGCATCACATGCCTTATCTCTACGCGTACACGGGTGCCCACCACAAGACGCAGGCGCGCGTGCGCATGCTGCTCGAGACCATGTACCTGCCCGAGCCCGACGGCCTTCCCGGCAACGAGGATTGCGGCCAGATGAGCGCCTGGTACGTGATGAGCGCCATGGGCCTGTACGCCGTCGACCCGGTCAGCACGAACTACGTTTTCGGCAGCCCGCTGCTCGACCGCGCGGAAGTGCAGGTCGGTGGGGGCCGGGTACTGGTCATCGAGGCGAAGGACAACGGCCCCGGCCGCCCGTACATCCAGTCGGTGAGCTGGAACGGCAAGCCGTGGACGAAGAGCTGGATCCCGCACAAGGAACTGGCCGCCGGCGGTACGCTGAGCTTCGTCATGGGCGAGACGCCGAACGAATCCTTCGGCAAGGCCATGGCCGATCGTCCGCCCTCGTTCGGCGAGGTGGCGCAGGGCTGATCCCCGCCGTTCACGATCGGTAGACCCTCGTACCGACACTCTGGCCCAGCCGGGAGGATCCGGCTGGGGAAGGGGAGTGCCATGTCGTACGCGGGACGCATGTATTTTCGGGCCTACCTGCCGGGTGCGCTCGCCCTGGCCGGTGGCGCACTCGCCGCCGCCGGCCTGAAGGCGGCGCAGCAGTTACCGGGCGAATTCGGCACCCTTTCCCTCTACTCGAACCTGCCGGGCTGGACCTTCGCGGGCGGCCTCGCGGTCGCGCTGAGCGTCGCCGCGGTGCAGACCGTGCGTCTTCGCCTGTGGGAGCGGGGCGCCATCGCCGGGTGCTATGTGTGCGGTTGCCTGCTCGGCGTGCCGCGCGCGGCGCGACACGGGCTGGGCATGACCCGGCATTGCCTGGGTTGCGGCAAGGTGCACGGCGTGAACCATCGGCTATCGCCGAACGTGGTTCCCCTGGCGGTGGCCGTGAAGGACACCGCCACGCCGGTCAGGAGCGTACGTTCGTCACCGTGATGCGGTGACCGATCCGCTCTAGCAGCGCGCGCAGCGCCTCGGCGTCTTCCAGGCTCGTATCGTCCTCGAGCGACAGCCACACGGTGTCGCCGGACAGGCCGTGCACCTTTTCGTTGAACTCGATCTCGATGGCGACCTTTCCGCCCGGCTGGACCACCGATACCTCGAAGTTACGCTGCTGCACGCCCTGTATTCCCCTGGTGGACTGACTGGATGGGTTAGGTAGGCATTTTACCGGTACGGCGGGGAAAGTGCTGTCCGCGTCCCCAACTAGTCGTCGGCGCGCCCGAGCGGCGCGGCGACGTCTTCCAGCGAACGGCGTTCGGCCGCGATTCCGAGCAGGACCGCCGCGGCCGCGCCGACCAGCATGAGGAAGGCACCGAGGGCATAGCCCCAGCCGATGGCCGCCCGCTCGCCCGTGCCGATCAGGCTGCCGAACAGCCATGGGCCCACGACGCCGCCCAGCGCCGTGCCGAAGGCGTAGAACAGGGCGATGGCCAAGGCCCGCAGTTCCAGCGGGAAACTCTCGCTTACCGTCAGGTAGGCGGAGCTGGCCGCCGCCGAGGCGAAAAAGAACACGACGCTCCAGGCCACCGTCTGGCTGCGCGCATCGAGCATGCCGTGCACGAAAAGCCACGCGGTGGCGAACAACAGCAGGCCGGACAGCGTGTAGGTGATGGCGATCATCGGGCGGCGGCCCACGCTGTCGAACAACCTCCCGAGCAGCAGCGGCCCGAGGAAGTTGCCCGCCGCGAAGGGCAGCAGGTAGAGCCCGACGTCCGCATCGGCGACACCGTAGAAGCGGCCGAGCACCAGCGCGTAGGTGAAGAAGATCGCGTTATAGAAGAAGGCCTGGGTCGCCATCAGGACCAGCCCGAGCACGGTACGTTTCGGGTACAGGCGAAACAGCGTGGAGGCGACGTCGGCCATGGTCAGCCCGTGCGGCCGCAGCCGCAGCCTCGCCAGCGGACGGTCCGGCGGCGCGACGCCCATGCGTCGCTCGATCTCGGCGACGATCGCTTCCGCCTCGCCGATGCGTCCCCTCAGCATCAGCCAGCGTGGGCTCTCCGGTATCCAGTGGCGGAGCAGGAGGATGCCGAGCCCGAGCACGGCGCCCAGGCCGAAGGTGAGCCGCCAGCCGATTTCCGCCGACACCCAGCCCGAGTCCAGCAGGACGACCGCGCCCAGGGCGCCGGCGGCCGCGCCGAGCCAGAAGCTGCCGTTGATCACCAGGTCGGTATGGCCACGGTAACGCGCGGGAATCAGTTCCTGGATCGCCGAGTTGATCGCGGCGTACTCGCCGCCGATGCCGGCACCGGTGAGCAGGCGGAAGAGGGCGAAGGTCAGGAAGTCCGGGGAGAGCGCCGTGGCCGCGGTGGCGGCGAGGTAGAGGCCCAGCGTCACGGTGAACAGTTTCTTCCGGCCCAGCCGGTCGGTAAGCCATCCGAAGAACAAGGCGCCGGCGACCGCACCCACCAGGTAGAGGCTGGCCGCGAGGCCGACCTGCATGTCGGTGAGGTGGAGCACGGGGCTCGATTTCAGGGCGCCGGCGATCGAGCCGGTGATGGTGACCTCGAGGCCGTCCAGTACCCAGGTGATCCCCAGCGCCACGACGACGAGGGTATGGAAGCGCCCCCAGCGCAGCCGGTCGAGCCGCGCGGGGACATCGGTTTCCACGACCTCGTCGCGGGCGACGCCTTGTGGGTTCATGCCCCGACCCTAAGGCGCGGGAAGTCATGGGGACGTCAGCGCGGGACCCGGTACCCGCCCCGCACGCCCTGTGGCGACAGGGTGAGCTGCCACAACTGGTCGCGGCGGCTGCGGAACACACCGGCCGAGCAGCCCAGGTAGAAGCGCCACATGCGCCGGAAGCGTTCGTCGTAACTGGCCGAAAGCCGTGGCCATGCCGCCTCGAAGTTGGCCGTCCACGCCATCAGGGTACGGTCGTAATCGGCGCCGAAGTTGTGCCAGTCCTCGACCACGAACAGGCCTTCCAGCGCGGCGGAGACCTGGCTCATCGCCGGGATCACCGAGTTGGGGAAGATGTATTTCTCGATCCATGGGTCGGGCCGTCCCGGCGCGCCGTTGCTGCCGATGCTGTGCAGCAGCGCGAGGCCATCCGCTCGCAGGCAACGCCGGGCCACCTCGAACCAGGTCCTGTAGTTCTTGCCGCCGACGTGCTCGAACATGCCGACGGAAAGGATGGCGTCGAAGCGCTCGTCGAGCTCGCGGTAATCCTGCAGGCGTATTTCCACCGGCAGGCCCTCGCACAGCGCGCGGGCGTATTCCGCCTGCTCCTTCGATATGGTGACGCCGACGCCGCTCACGCCGTAGCGTTCCGCCGCGAACTTCAGTGCCTCGCCCCAGCCGCAGCCGATGTCGAGGATGCGCTGGCCGGGTTTCAGCTGGAGCTTGCGGCAGATCAGGTCGAGCTTGGCTTCCTGCGCGTCGTCGAGGTTGTCCGCCTGGGCCCAGTAGCCGCAGGAGTACACCAGCCGCTTGCCGAGCATGGCCTCGAACAGGTCGTTGCCCAGGTCGTAGTGCTGGCGGCCGACCTCCCAGGCGTGCTCGCCGCGCTGGAGGTTGAGGAAGCGCGCCTTGAGGTGGGCGATCAGCGTGTCGAGCGTGCGCAACGAGTCGTCGAGGTGCGACGACAGTACGCGTGTGAAGAAACCGGACATGTCGGCGACATCCCACCAGCCGTCCATGTACGACTCGCCGAGTCCGAGCGAGCCGTGGGCGAAGACGCGGGCGTAGGTGCGCTCGTCGTGGATCGCGATGTCGGTGGGGCGGTCGCCGCCGATGGTGACCCCCGCGTGTTCGAGGAGATCCTGTGCACGTGCCTTGAGAGAAGAAGAATCGTGGTTCATCGATTGATTGATTCCCTGGTGACCCTCTCGCCGCCCCGCGCGGCGTGGCGCTGGTTAGAAGTGTTTCAATACTCCGCGTGCGATGCCCAGGCCGGCGATCGTCATGAGGATCGAACCGACGAGGTTGAGTCCGACATGCGCGGCGAACCAACCGTATTGCTGGCGCAGCAGCAGGGCGGTAGTTTCGGCCGAGAACGTCGAAAAAGTCGTGAGGCCGCCGAGAAATCCGGTGGCGACCAGCAGGCGCGCCTCGACGGGCAGCGTCTGGAAATGGTCGAACACGCCGAGGGTCAGGCCCATGAGGAAGCCGCCGAGCAGGTTGGCGGCCAGGGTCCCCAACGGAAGCGTGGGGAACAGGGGGTTGAATACGACGGCCAGCCACCAACGCAGCCAGCAGCCCAGCATGCCGCCTATCCCGACGGCCAGGAAACCGGTGTAACCCACGTTACCCCCGATGGAGATCGATGGATCGATTATGGGCCTTCGCCCGCCCCACGGCGAGGGTCCGACCTCTTGCCGCTATACTCGCAAGACTTCCCCGCACGGCCTTGCAGGACCATGTCCTCCGCGACCCGCGATCCGCGTCGCCATCTGCCGTTATTGCTCGCGGCCCTGTCGATGATCGGGCCGTTCTCGATCGACGCCATCTTTCCGGGCTTTCCGGACATCGGCCGCGACTTCGGCGTGGGCGACGTCGCCTTGCAGCAGTTGCTCAGCGTGTACCTGCTCGCGTATGCCGTGATGAGCCTGTTCCACGGCGCGCTGTCCGACGCCTATGGACGCAAGCCCGTGATCGTCACGGCCATGGCCATCTACACCGTTGCCTCGGTGGGTGCCGCGCTGGCCCCGGGTTTCACCTTCCTCCTGGGCTGCCGCGTGTTGCAGGGCATGTGCGGCGGCGCCGGCATCGTGGTGGGCCGCGCCGTGGTCCGCGACACGATGCACGGCGAGGAAGCGCAGCGGATGATGTCGAAGGTGATGATGATCTTCGGCGTCGCGCCGGCGATCGCCCCGATCGTGGGTGCCTGGCTGCTCGGCATCGACGGCTGGCGCGGCATCTTCTGGGCCTTGTCGGCGTTCACGACGGCGCTGACCCTGGGCGTCGCGTATTTCCTGGTGGAATCGCACCCGGGGGAGCGGCGCACGGTGTTTCGTCCGCGGCCGCTGCTTGCTGGCTACCTGCGCATCGCCCGCGACCTGCCGTTCTGGCCACTGGCGCTCGCGAGTTCGGTCAATTTCGCCGGCCTGTTCCTCTATATCGCCTCGGCGCCGCGCGTGATCCGTGACCTGCTCCACCTGGGCGCGGACGGATTTCCCTGGCTGTTCGTGCCGGTGGTGACGGGCATGGTCACGGGAGCCTTCATTTCCGGGCGGGTGGCGGGGCAGGTGAGCGCGGCGCGCACCGTCGCGTGGGGTTATGCCGCGATGCTCTCTTCGTGCGCCATCAACCTGGCTTTCGCCTTGACGCTCGATGCGCCGCGCGTGCCATGGTCGACGGTACCGCTGATGCTCTACGGCTGCGGGGTGCAGCTTGCCTTCCCCACGCTGACCCTGCTCCTGCTCGACCGTTTTCCCGAGCAACGCGGCGGCGTGTCATCGGTGCAGGCCTTCGGCAGCCTGATCCTGACGGCACTGGTAGCGGGTGTGCTCTCGCCGGCGCTCTCGGGCGGCATGCTGACTCTCGGCCTGGGCGCCATGTCGCTCTGCCTGCTTGGACTGGCCGCCTGGGTCGCCTATCTCCACCTGGAACGCCGTGGCCTCGCCCGTGCGAAAGCCGAAGGTATGGATGCCTGGAGCGTGGAACCGGGAATGTAGAAACCGAGAGTGGTGGACCCAGAGAGTGGTGAACCCCAAGAGCGGGTGGGAGCCGACCCTGTCGGCGATGGGTGCTCGCCGTAACCTCTGTCTCTTATACACATCTCCGAGCCCACGAGACC
>NZ_JBPGXU010000069.1:0-20863 GCF_056755675.1 Luteibacter sp. KNZ12-1A
TTCCGATTCGCCCTCCTGGCTCAGCGGAAACGATCGGCCGTCCTGGCCGATCCCCTACGGGCCTTCTCCGCCCGCCCGTCCTCGGCTCCTAATGTCGCGCCGAGGGTGGCGCCCGGCAGCTCTCTGGACACGGAGGCGGGGTGGTGGGAAAGAGCAACGCTCGCCTGCCGCTTCCCACCCGCGTGAGGGTGTTTCACACGGAGGCGGCATCTACCCGAGTCGCGGGCGTTGCTTCGCGAAGGACCAAAAGAAGAAGCCGCCCTTGGGCGGCTTCGTCGTATTCAGCGTCCAGCGCCTCGTATGCGGACATCGCCGCTGAACGACTCGACGTGGATGAAGGCGTCGCCACCGCCGATGGTGGTTTTCAGTTCCTTGCCCGGGCCATCGTCGCCACGCGAAGGATTGCCCCAGTCGCTGCGCAGGTCGCCGCTGAAGGTGGAGGCCTCGAGCCGGGCCGAGGCGTCGGCTGGCAACTGGAGTTGCACGTCGCCGCTCATGGAATCGACATCGAGCTTGCCGCCGCGCGCTGGAGCACCGTTGACCTGGGTGTCGCCGGACACCGTGCTGAAACTGGCTTCCTTCCAGGGGCCGCCGCCGATGGTCATGCGGCCGGAAACCGTCTGGGCTTCGATCTTGTCGCCGATGTTCGGCGCCGTGATGTCGCCGGAGACCGTTTGCAGTTCGGCTTGCCCCGCACGGCCGGCGAGGTCGATCGTGCCACTCACCGTTTGCATGCTGACGTTGGGCGATCGCAGGTTCGCACGGATGCGTCCGCTGACCGATTCGACATCGATCTTGCCGCCATCCAGGCCGTCGATGCTGACCGGCGCACTGACGACGTTGATATGGACTTCCACGGCCCTGGGCACGCGCACATTGAGGATGGTCGGCTGCATGCGCGAGTCGTTGCCCCAACTGAACCAGTTGCCTTTCTTCTCGTCGCCTTCGACGCGAATCTCCACATTGTGGTCGTCGCCGTCCAGTTCGAGCGGGCGGGCGCCGTCGCCGAGGCTGCCGGAGACCTGCACCTGGTTCTTGTCCCAGGCGGTGACGGTGACTTCGCCCTTGACGTTTTCGATGCTGATCTTCGCGTTGGGGCGGATGTCTTTCGACAGGTTGATCGGCGTCGAGGCAAAGGCCTCGCCGATCGAAAGCGCCAGCAGCAGGGGGGTGAGATAGAGCGTTTTCATGGGTAGTGTCCTGGCTGTTCGCGTTTAGCCGGCTTGCTTTTCGAGGTTGCGCAGACGGTCGCGCTGGCGTTCGGTGCGCAGCAGCAGGCGCTGCAACGCGGCTGAATCGGGGGAGTCCTGCATGGCCTGCGTGAGCTCCATGCGTGCGGCGTCGAGTTCGACCGCCGCGCCGGAAAGACGCGGATCGGAAGGTTTCCAGGCCGACCCGGAGGCCAGGCGAGCACTGTCGTCGGGGGAGACCAGGTGCAGGCCGAGGCCACCGCCGAGTACGGCTACGCCGGCAATGGCCGCGGCCATCAGCCAGGGGCGCGCACGGCGGTGTCGTACCGCGGAAGCACCCGGGGCCTCGTCGAGACGGGCTTCGATGCCGGACCACAGGTCGCGATGGGGCACGACCGGGCGGTTGAGGGAGCGCATCTGGCGCAGGTAGTCGAGTTCGTTCATGGTTTATCTCCCAGCGCACGGCGGAGCAGTCCGCGCGCACGGTGCAACTGCGCTTTCGAGGAGCCCACCGCCATCGAAAGCTCGACGGCGATCTCCTCGTGTTTCCAACCTTCCACGTCGTGCAGCACGAGGACGGCACGGGCCCGCGGCGGCAAGCACGCGATGGCCTTTTCCAGTTCGCCGCGCTCGAACGCGCGGACGGGATTGTCGATGTCTGTGATCTCCGGCAGGTGCTCGTCGTCGACGATGCTGACCGGGTCGGCGTTGCGGGCGCGTATGGACATCAACGCCACGTTGACGGCCAGCCGGTACACCCAGGTACCGAACGCGCTTTCGAAACGGAAGCCGTCGAGCTTCTGCCAGGCGCGGATGAAGGCTTCCTGGGTCAGGTCCTCCGCACGTGCGTGATCGAAACCCGCCAGGCGCAGCACCGCGCCGTACACGCGGTCTGCATGGCGCCGGTACAGGGCTTCGAAGGCCTTGCGGTCGCCGGCCACCGCCGCACGCACGGTGTCGTCGTCCGACGAGGCGGTGGGCAGCTCAGGCTGCATGAAGGACGTGGCGGCGATGCATAGGGCGTTCATCTTGCCAGCTTGGATGCGGGCAAGGGGGAAACGGTTTAACGAGGAGGGCGGTCCCGCCAAGGAGCAAGGGCAGGCTCCCAAGGAGCAAAGGCAGGTCCGCCAAGGAGAAAAGGCAAGCCTGCCAAGAAGGACAAGCCTGCCAAGAAGGAAGAGTGAGCCCGCCAAGGAGAAGGGTAGGCCTGCAAATTCATAAAGAAGGGCAGACCCGAGCCTTTGTGGGAGCCGCTTCAGCGGCGATGGGTGCTTGCCGGGAATATGGGGGAGTCCCCTCCGTAGGAATCGCCGACAAGGTCGGCTCCCACCAGAGCAAGCTCCCGCAAGGACAGCGGTTGCTGCAAAGAACACAGAAGGACAGAGGCTGCTGCAAAGAACACAGGTTGCCGGAGTGGGCGAGTTCTGGTGAGAGCCGACCTTGTCGGCGATACGGCCCGCCCCGAGGCTGGGGCGGGCCGCAAGACCCCCGATCAGGCCACGTGCGTCGCGCGTTTTCCCGCGCAGGCGGCATCGAGCGCTTTGCTGACGCGTTCGCGCTCGGCTTTCAGCCGCGCCGGCATGCGTTCGCCGAAGCCGTCGAGGTACAGGCCGATGGCGCGCAGTTCTTCCTGCCAGCCTTCGACATCGATGTGCAGCAGTTCCTCGAGCTTGCCCGGGTGGAGGGAAAGTCCATCCGTATGCAACTCGCCCTTCGCGGGCACGGTGCCGATCGGCGTGTCCACGCCCTTGGCCAACCCTTCGACGCGCTGGATCATCCAGTCGAGCACCCGCAGGTTCTCGCCGTAGCCCGGCCATATGAAGCGCCCGTCGGCGTCCTTGCGGAACCAGTTCACGTGGAAGATGCGCGGCAGTTTCGCCCCCGGTTTGTCGAACGACAGCCAGTGGGCGAAATAGTCGGCGAAGTTGTAGCCGCAGAAGGGTTTCATCGCCATGGAGTCACGCCGGAGCACGCCGACGGCTCCCGTCGCGGCGGCGGTGGTTTCCGAGCCCATGGCCGCACCGACGAGTACGCCGTGCGCCCAGTCCTTCGCTTCGAAGACCAGGGGCACCAGCGACGGACGACGGCCACCGAAGACGATCGCCGAGATGGGCACGCCGGCGGCTTCTTCCGATTCGGGCGCCCAGCTCGGGCATTGTTTCGCGCTCACGGTGAAACGTGAATTCGGGTGCGCCGCAGGACCGTTGGCCGCGTCGTACGGGCGGCCCTGCCAGTCCGTTTCCGGCTGACCTTCGCCAAGGCCTTCCCACCAGGGGCGATTGTCGGCGGTCAACGCCACATTGGTGAAGATCGCATCGTGGCCGAGCGTTTCCAGGGCGGTGGGATTGGTGCTGGCGCTGGTTCCCGGGGCTACGCCGAAATAGCCGGCTTCCGGATTGATCGCCCACAAGCGTCCATCTTTTCCCGGGGTCATCCAGCAGATGTCGTCGCCGACCGTCCACACTTTCCAGCCCGCCTTGCGGTAGCCCTCGGTGGGAATGAGCATGGCGAGGTTGGTCTTGCCGCATGCCGAAGGGAACGCGGCGGCGATGTAGTGTTTCTCGCCCTTGGGATTCTCGATGCCGACGATGAGCATGTGCTCGGCGAGCCATCCTTCGCGACGCGCCTGGTAGCTGGCGATGCGCAGCGCGTGGCATTTCTTGCCGAGCAGCGCGTTGCCGCCGTAGCCCGAGCCGATCGACTTGATCGAGAGTTCCTCGGGGAAATGCATGATGAAACGGCGCTCCGGATCGAGGTCGCCCGTGGAGTGCAAGCCCTTCACGAACTGGCCTTCGCGCTCGATGCGGGCGAGCGCCGGCGTGCCCATGCGCGTCATGATGCGCATGTTGGCGACCACGTAGGGGCTGTCGGTGATCTCGACGCCGCAGCGCGCGAGCGGCGAATCGATCGGGCCCATGCAGTAAGGGATCACGTACATCGTGCGGCCACGCATGGCGCCGGCGAACAGGGCATCGATCTTCGCGTGCGCGTCGGCCGGTGCCATCCAGTGATTGTTCGGGCCGGCGTCTTCCTTGTCCGGCGTGCACACGAACGTGAGGTGTTCCACGCGCGCGACATCCGAAGGGTGCGAGCGATGCAGGTAGCTGCGGGGGTTGCTCTCCGCATTGAGCGGGAGGAGGTCGCCACTGGCTAGCATCGTCTGGACGAGTTCGGCGTACTCCGCTTCCGAGCCATCGCACCAGCGAACGGAGGCGGGCTCCGTCAACGCGGCGACCTCGTCGACCCATCGATTCAATGCTTCCAGTGAACTGCCGTGCGATCGCATCCTTGGTGGTCTCCAGTTAAACGCAAGCGGAGACAGTAGTTTGCGTGGCCTGGTATTGGCAAGGCACGGCGCAGCAAAAGCGCGCGTGCCATTCAGGATCAGTCGGTGGATCGCGCCGGTGTGAGCGTGGCGATCATGTGTTCGACGTAGGCGTCGAACTCCTCGTGGCTGAGGCGGGGCAGTCCGAGGGTGAAGTTCAACTGCAGGAACCCGACGTACGCGGCATAGGTGAGGCGTGCGCGATGCAGGGCGACGACAGGTTCCAGGCCCGCTTCCTGATAGAGCCGCGTGAGGAATTCCATGCGCCGCTGCGAGACGCGCGACATCACCGGCACCACCTGCGGATGGTCGAGTGCCTTGAGCAGGGCGGCATATACGCGATGTGGCTGCAGTTCGTGCGCGACGCGGCGAAACAGTTCCGGGAAGCGCTTCAGCGGGTCGGGGATGCGTTCGATTTCCGCCAGCACCTCGCGTTCGCCGTATTCTTCCCAGCGTTCGAGCGAAGCCTGGAGCAAGGCCTCGCGGGTGCGGAAGTGCCAGTAGAAGCTACCCTTGGTGACGCCGAGGCGCCGCGCCAGGGCTTCGACCGCGAGGGCGCCGACACCTTGTTCGGCGATGAGGGCTAGGGCGCCGTCTTCCCAATCTTCGGCGGAGAGGCGGACTCGTTCGTTCTTGGCACCGTCGTTCATCGACGCATGGTAGCGGAGACGTGGCGGTTTGCAATTGGGAGGCTTCGAATATGTTGCATAAGACCTTGACTTGCCAGCCGTTACATGACCGTACGCTGGCGTATTGACGCACTTCGCCGCGGGTTACATACTCAACCGTATGGTAGCCATCCCGTCCCCTGTCCATTCGGCTCGTGCCAGCCTCGTTTCGTTCGACGGCATCGCGCTGGCCACCCAGCACTGGCGCGGCGAGCGCCTGCCGTCGCTGCTGTTCGCGCACGGTTTCGGCCAGACACGCCATGCGTGGAACGGCACGGCGCGGACGCTTGCGGCACAGGGCTTCGACGCCACCACCTTCGATTCCCGCGGTCATGGCGAGAGCGAACGCGTGCCGCGGGGCGATTACCACATGGAGCAGTTCGTCGCCGACCTGCTGACGGTGGCGGCCCATGCCCGTTCGGCGGATGGCCGTGCTCCGGTACTGGTCGGCGCCTCCATGGGCGGTCTGCTCGGCCTGCTGGCCGCGGGTGAGGCGGAGGAAGGCAGGGAACCCTTCTCGGCCCTGGTCCTGGTCGATATCACGCCACGGTGGGAAACCGCCGGCGTGGAACGTATCCTCGGTTTCATGCGCGCGCACCCGAATGGTTTCGCGAACTACGACGAGGCCGCCTCGGCGATCGAGGCGTACCTGCCGCACCGTCGCGAGCGCAAGACGGAAGCGCAGCTGAAACCCCTGCTCCGTCAGGACGGCGACGGGCGCCTTCGCTGGCATTGGGACCCCGCCCTACTCGACGGTCCGATCCAGCAGAGCGAGCGTTACCAGCCGCGACTGTTCGCCGCCGCCGCGCGGGTGACGGTCCCGGTATTGCTGCTGTCCGGCGCACGCAGCGACGTGGTGTCCAGCCACACCGTCGATGAATTCCTCCGCCTCGTGCCGCATGCGCGCCACGTGGCCTTGCCCGACGCCACGCACATGGTGGCGGGCGACGCGAACGACGCGTTCACCCGCGAGATCGCGACGTTCCTCGAAACCCTTTGATCCAACCGCTCCACGAAACACGTAGCAACGACCCGACTGTGACGAGGTGATACCGATGTCTGCGATCCTAGTTGTGCTGGCGGCGCTCATCGCCTCCGGTGCCTGTGCCTACCACCGCACGTCCCTGAAGACGTGGGCCGTCGCGACGGCGGCGACGATCCTCGTCATGGGTTTCCTCGCCGGCGCGCCGGCGGCCACCATCGTGCTCCTCATCCTGCTCGCGGTCGTGGCGGTGCCACTGCTGATGGTCGACTTCCGCCGGAAGAAGATCAGCGCGCCGCTGTTGTCGATATTCGCCAAGGTGACGCCGAAGCTCTCCGACACCGAGCAGACCGCGCTGGAGGCCGGCACGGTCGGTTTCGAGGGCGAACTGTTCTCGGGCAAGCCGGACTGGTCGCAGCTGCTTCGCCAGCCGAAGCCCGAGCTCTCGGTCGAAGAGCAGGCCTTCCTCGACGGCCCCGTCGAAGAACTCTGCGCCATGATCGACGACTGGCAGATCACCCACGAACTGGCCGACCTGCCGCCGAACGTCTGGGAGTTCATCAAGAAGAACAAGTTCTTCGGCATGATCATCCCGAAGAGCTACGGCGGCCTCGGCTTCTCCGCGCTGGCCCATTCGGCGGTGTTGCAGAAGCTGTCCAGCATGTCGCAGACGCTGGCTTCCACCGTCGCCGTGCCGAATTCGCTCGGGCCGGGCGAGCTGCTGATGCACTACGGCAGCGACGAGCAGAAGAACCACTTCCTGCCGCGATTGGCGGATGGGCGTGAAATTCCCTGCTTCGCGTTGACGGGCCCGTACGCCGGCTCGGACGCCACGTCGATTCCCGATTTCGGCATCGTCACCAAGGGTATGTGGAATGGCGAGGACACGGTCGGCATCCGCCTGACGTTCGACAAACGCTACATCACGCTGGCACCGGTGGCCACGATCGTCGGCCTGGCGTTCCGCATGTACGACCCGGACAAGCTGCTTGGCGACAAGGAAGACCTGGGTATCACCCTGGCGCTGCTTCCGCGCGAGACGCCGGGAATGCAGATCGGCCGCCGGCACTTCCCGCTCAATACGCCGTTCCAGAACGGCCCGGTCCACGCCAAGGACATGTTCGTGCCGTTGTCCGTGCTGATCGGCGGCCCGCACATGGCTGGCCAGGGCTGGCGCATGCTGGTCGAGTGCCTCTCGGTCGGCCGCGCGATCTCGTTGCCGTCGAACGCCACCGGCGCGTCGCGCATGGCGGTGGCCGCCACCGGCGCCTACGCACGCATGCGCAAGCAGTTCGGCCTGGCCATCGGCCGCTTCGAGGGCGTGGAGGAAGCGCTGGCCCGCATTGGCGGCCTCACCTATGCCGTCCAGGCGCTGTCGCGCGCCACCGCCGCGGCGGTCGATCGCGGTGAGAAGCCGGCGGTGCCTTCGGCCATCGCCAAGTACCACGCCACGGAGTGGTGCCGCCAGATCGCGTCGGACGCGATGGACATCCATGGCGGCAAGGGCGTGATCCTCGGTCCCAAGAACTACATGGGGCGCGGCTGGCAGAGCGTGCCGATCGCCATCACGGTGGAAGGCGCGAACATCATGACGCGCAGCCTGATGATCTTCGGCCAGGGCGCGATCCGCTGCCATCCTTATGTGCTGAAGGAGATGCAGGCGCTCAACATCGCCGACTATCGCGAGCGCCTCACCACCTTCGACAAGGCACTGTTCGGCCATATCGGCTTTGGCTTCTCCAACGCGGTGCGCAGCTTCGTCCTCGGCATCACCGCGGCGAAGATCGGCGACACCGCCGGCGACGCCTATACGCGACGCTTCTACCGCAAGCTCAACCGCTACTCCGCGGCGCTGGCGCTCTGCGCGGACGTCTCGATGGGCGTTCTCGGCGGCAAGCTGAAGTTCAAGGAGAAGCTGTCGGCCCGCCTCGGCGACACACTCTCGTACCTGTACATCGCCAGCGCGATGCTCAAGCGTTACGAGGACACCGGCCGCCCCGAAGCGGATCGTCCGCTGCTGGCCTGGGCGTTCCATGAATGCGTGTGGAAGATGCAGATGGCGCTGGATGGCGTGATCCGCAATTTCCCGGTCCGTCCGGTGGCCTGGCTGCTGCGTGCCCTGGTGTTCCCGTTCGGTCGTCGCGAAGTGCCGCCGTCGGACCGCCTGGGCCGTCGCGTCGCCGCGCTGATCACGGCGCCGAACGAAGCCCGTGACCGCCTCACCACGTGGAGCTACCTCACCCCGACGGCGAACAACACGGTGGGCCGCATGAATGCGATCCTGCCGGACGTCATCGCCGCGGAGCCGGTGGAGCGCAAGTTCCTCAAGGCGTTCAAGGGGGGCCAGCTGCGCTCGCACACGTACAACGAGCAGCTGGCGGAAGCCGAGAAGCTCGGCGCCATCACGCCCGCCGAACGCGAGCTGTTGCAGCGCGTCCGCGACGGCGTCGCCGAATTCATCTCGGTGGACGACTTCGACAGCGAGGAACTGCGGGCGAACGTGGTGCGCAATGCGGAAGCGATGAAGCCGGTGCGCGCGGCGTAATCGACGGCATCGTTCGGAAACGGTACCGCTGGAAGACGAAAAGGCCGCGAGCGATCGCGGCCTTTTTTATTGTGAGCGGAACTTCTTGCCTGACGTGAGCCGCTCTGGCGGCCCCGCCCTTGTGGGAGCCGACCTTGTCGGCGATCCCGCGGCAGCGGGCCAGCCTGAGGCAAGCACCCATCGCCGCTGAAGCGGCTCCCACAAAAGGTGGCCTCCCACGGAAGCCGACTTCCATTGGAAGCGGCGCCGCTATCGGGTTTCGGCGCAGCCGTCCTGCAAGGCCACGACTTCGAGCAGCCGCGCCTCCACCTCGTCGCGCGAATGCGCACGGAACAGGCGTGGCGCCGCACGGCGAAGGGCGCCGCAGTCGAGTTGGGTGAGGCGGTCGCGGACCTGCAGGAGCTGGCCCGGATGCATGCTGAATTCCTCCAGGCCCATGGCCAGGAGCAGCGCGGTGAACTGGGTATCCCCGGCGATTTCACCGCACAGGCTCACCGGTTTCTTCGCCCGGCGCGCGCTGGCGACCACGTGCGCGATCAGGCGCAGGAACGCGGGTTGCAGTGGATCGTAGATGCCTTCGAGCGCATCGTTGTTGCGGTCGGCGGCGAGCACGTACTGGGCGAGATCGTTCGTGCCGATGGCGAGGAAGTCGGCTTTCTCCAGGATCGAGGTGACGCCGATCGCGGCGGCCGGTACCTCGATCATGGCGCCGACGTCGAGTCGCTCCGGCAGCTCCTGGCCAGCCCTCGCCAGGTCTTCGCGTGCCTTCTTGATCAGTCGGCGCACCTCGGTCATCTCGCCGAGATGGGTGATCATCGGAACCAGGATTCGCACCGGCCCATAGCAGGCCGCGCGCAGGATGGCGCGCAGCTGCACGCTGAAGATGTCCGGATAGCGCAGGGAGAGGCGGATGCCACGGACGCCCAGCGCGGGGTTGTCCTCGCCACGGATGGCCAGCCCGGCGGCGTCGGCCTTGTCGGCGCCGAGGTCGAGCGTGCGGATGGTGACGGGCAGGCCGCCCATGCCGAGCACGACGTCCCGGTAGGCGGCGAACTGCTCGTCTTCGGAGGGCAGGCCCCGCTGGCGCAGGAACAGGAATTCCGAACGGTAGAGGCCGACGCCGTCCGCGCCACGCGAGCGGGCGAGGGTGACGTCGCTGGCCAGTTCCGCGTTCGCGAAGAGGCGCACGTGGGCGCCGTCTTTCGTGAGCGTGGGGGCGGTGGCCAGTGCGGCGAGCCGGCGGCCTTCGGCGGCGGCCTGCCGTTGCCACTGGCGGTAGCGCGAGAGGTCTTGCGCGGTGGGATGGACGATGACCTCGCCGTGTTCGGCATCGATGAGCACGAGGTCGTCGTCGTTGACGGTCGCCAGCGCATCGCGGGTGCCGACGAGCATCGGCAGGTTGAAGCTGCGCGCGAGGATGGCGCTGTGCGAATAGATGCTGCCCGCGCTGGCGATGACGCCGAGCATGCCTTGCCCGGCCATCGCAGCCATGTCGGCCGGTGCGATCGTGTCGCTGACGACGATTTCGCCGACCCGGGCGGCGAGTTTGCGTTCCTCGCGACTGGACTGCTGGTTGAGCGCGGACATGACGCGGCCGATGACCTGGTCGATGTCCTCGCCACGACTCTTGAGGTAAGGGTCGTTCATCGCGTCGAACACCGCCGCGAGGCGGTCGCGTTGCATCTTCAGCGCGGCACTGGCGGTGTAGTGGCCTACGGTGACGAGTTCGTCGAGGCCACGGAGCAGTTCCTCGTCGTCGAGCAGCAGGCTATGCGCATCGATGAAGTCGCCGACCTCGCGGGCAAGCGCGCCGTGAAGCTTGCCGCGCAGTTCATGGAGTTCGGTACGGGCGGTATCGAGGGCCTGGTGCAGGCGTTCGATCTCGGGGCCGATCTCCTTGTCCTCGAGCATCCGCATGTCCACGGCGAGGATGTTCGGCTGGACCAGGCGCGCCCGGCCGAGGGCCATGCCCCGTGCGGCCGGCGTGCCGGTCAACACGATTCTCATGCGGCCCTCGTTCTGCGCACGTGGTTCATGCTTCAGGCACCCTCGTCGAACTTGCGGTCGAACAGGTCGATGACGGCCGAAAGGGCGGTTTCCTCGTCCGCTCCCTCGGCGCGCACGGTCAGCGCGGTGCCCATGCCGGCGGCCAGCATCATGACGCCCATGATGCTTTGCGCGTTCACTTCGCGCCCCTTGCTGATGAGCCAGACCGTCGATTTGAAACCTGAAACCAGCTGGACGAGCTTGGCTGATGCGCGCGCGTGCAGGCCCAGCCGGTTGGATACCACGATGTCTCGTTCAAGCATGGTCGATGAAGATCCCTCCGCGGCCGCCGCTGGCCGCGATCTCGGCCAGTTCGGGCAACGATTTTTCCGAATAATTGAGAACCCGCAGCAGCATCGGCAGGTTGAGCCCCGAGACGCAGCGCAGGTGGACGCCGAGTTCGCCCAGGGACAGGCCGATATTGCAGGGGGTGGCGCCGTAAAGATCGGCCAGGACGAGCACGCCCTCGCCGTGGTCGAGGTCGCGGGCGTGCTTCGCCGTGAGCGTGCGCATGACGTCCGGGTCGGCGCTGGGCGGTACCTCGACGGCGTCGATGTCCAGCGGCAGCTTGGGCATGACGTGCCGGGCGGCGGAAATCAGCGCCTTGCCGACGGCTTCGTGGGTCATGAGGAGGACGCCGACGCTCATCGCCCGGTGTCTCGTGATGGCTTGGGCTGGGTCATGGTCACTCGAGCTCGCGATGGAAAGTCAGTACGTTGCCGCGTTCCGAGCGGAAATGCTGGGCCAGTTTCTCCACCAGGTATACCGAACGGTGGCGACCGCCGGTGCAGCCGATGGAGACCGTGACATAGCTTCGATCCTCGCCCTCGAAGCGCGGCAACCAGGTATCGAGCCAGCGGGCGACGTCGGCATAGTATTCGCCTACCAGGGGGTTCGCGTCGAGGAATTCCCGGACGGGGAGGTCCTTGCCCGAGAACGGGCGCAGCCGCGGGTCCCAGTGGGGGTTGGGCAGGCAGCGCGCATCGAAGACGAAATCGGCATCGGAAGGGAGTCCGCGCCGGTAGGCGAAGGACTCGAACAGTAGCGTCGTGCCGTCGGAGGCGGCGGCGTAGCCGGTGGCGAACAGGCGGCGCAGCTGGTGCACGTTCAGGTCGCTGGAGTCGATGACCTTCTCCGCGATCGAGACCAGCGGGCGAAGCAGCTTTCGTTCCTGGGCGATGGAATCGGCCAGCGACAGCTTCTCGGCCGCCAGGGGATGGCGGCGGCGCGTCTCGGAGTACCGCTTGATGAGGACATCGTCACGGCTGTCGAGGAAGATCAGGTGCACGTGCACGCCGGCGGAAGACAGCTCCGACAGCACGTGCGGCATGCGCGAGAGGTCGACACGGCGGTTACGCACGTCCACGCCCACGGCGATGCGCTTGCGCGGCCCGTGCTCACCCTGGCTGACGGCGGCGACCAGCTGCGGGATCAGTTCCGCCGGCATGTTGTCGACGCAATAGAACTCGAGGTCTTCCAGCGCACGCAGGGCGACGGTCTTGCCGCCACCGGACATGCCGGTAAGCACCACGAGGTGGATGGCATCGGGATCGACGATAGGGCTCATGACTTCGTCGCTCACGGCGGTCACCACGGGGAGAAGCGGCGCATCTGGTGCGCCTGGCGGTCGATGAAGGTCTGCGCCGGGTCGATGCCCTTGGCCTTCAGCACATGGTTGCGCACCGCGGCCTCGACCAGCACCGCCAGGTTGCGGCCCGGCGCGACGGGAATGGTGATCTTGGGCACGTCGACATCGAGCACGTTGCGCCGGCTGACATCGCCGGTGAGACGGGTCATGGCGTCGGTGTCCTCGCCTTCGCGCAGCGGCTTGAGGTGGACGACCAGGCGCAGGTACTTGGACGGTTTCACCGCGGTGTGGCCGAACATCTCCCGGATGTTCAACACGCCCAGGCCGCGCACCTCCAGGAGGTCCTGCAGCAACTCGGGGCAGGCGCCGTCGATGACGTCGGGGGCGATGAGGGTGAATTCGGTGGCATCGTCGGCGACCAGGCGATGGCCTCGGCTGATCAGTTCCAGGGCCAGTTCGCTCTTGCCCGAGGCGGGCTCGCCGGTGATCAGCACGCCGATGGAGAAAACTTCCAGGAACACGCCGTGCAGGGTGACCCGTGGCGCCAGGGTACGGGCCAGGTGGTATTGCAGGTAGGTGAGCAGTTCATGGCCGCGCTTGGTGCTCTGCCACAGCGGCGTGTCCGTTTCCTCGGCCACCTCGCGCAGGTCGGCGGGGATGGACTGTTCCTTGGTGACGATCAGGGCGGCGGGCTGGTAGGCGGCGATCTTGTGGATGACTTCCCAGCGCTGGCGCGAATCGAGCCCATCGAGGAAGTTGAGTTCCTCGGTACCGATGATCTGCACCTTGTTGGGGTAGATCACATTGAGGTAGCCGACCAGCGAGGGACGCCGGCTCTGCTTGGCGTTGGGCTCGAGCACGCGTGATTCCCCACGCATGCCGGCGGCCCAGCGCAAGGCCATGCGCTCGTGTACCCCGTCGAAGAGTTGTCTGGCGGTAAGCCGGTCCACGCTTTGGGTCCCTTGAAGAGAAAAGCCGGCACGCGGGCGGCCGGCTTGCTCGTATATTGTGCCACAAGGGTTGGGAGCGGCCGGCCGTGAGGGGGCTTGTTGTGCCCTTGAAGGTGGGAAGCGGCCTGGGCCGCGATGGGGCTTGCGGCAAGGCTGTTCGCGCGCCAGCGCGCTTTCCCACCCGCCAGCGCGCTTCCCACCCGGGGAATCGGACCTCAGCTGCTGGCGACGCGTCCGTCACGAACCTCGTGATTGTGGTGGTCTTTCAGTTTTTCCTTGTGCTTCTTCAGCTGGTCGGCCAGCTTGGCGATCATCGCGTCGATCGCCGTGTACATGGTGTCGTTCTTGTTGTCGTCTTCGAGGCGGGCAATACCGTCGGCGTGCAGGCGCGTACCCGCGCAATGCAGGGTGCCGCCGGCCTTGTGCTCGTTCTTGTCGACGGAAAGGACCACGTCGAGGGCTTTGATGTTGTCGAAAAGGCGTTCGAAGCGGCCGACTTGCTGTTCCACGCGCTCACGCAGGGCGGGGGTGATATGGATGTGCTGGCCGCTGATCTGGATTTGCATTGACGCCTCCTTCTTGCTGAGGGTGTCGCCTTGTGGCGACGAGATCGGAACGGCGAGGTGCCGTTCCTCTAGCCTTGAACCTATGGGACCGTAGACCTCCGATGGGGTTCCGTTCGCGTCAACTGGCGCGGACGCGTTCGCTGGAACTCGGGATGCGCATGGCTTCGCGGTACTTGGCCACCGTACGTCGTGCCACCTGAATACCGCGTCGATGCAGTTCCTCCGCCAGTGCCTGGTCGGACAGGGGCCGACGCGCGTCCTCGGCCATGATGAGCTTGCGCAGCATGGCCTGGATCGCGGTGGCGGACGCGGTGCCACCGTCCTCGGTGGCCACGCCGCTGGAGAAGAAATGTTTCAATTCGAAGGTGCCACGCGGCGTATGCATGTATTTGCGCGTGGTCACCCGGGAGATCGTGGACTCGTGCATGCCCACTTCCTCGGCCACTTCGCGCAACACCAGCGGGTGCATGGCCTCGGGGCCGTAGTCGAGGAACGCGCTTTGCCGACGGACGATCACATCGGCCACCTTCTGCAAGGTCTCGGCCCTGGACTGCAGGCTCTTGAGCAGCCAGCGTGCCTCCTGCAGCTGCCCCTTCATCCAGGTGGCGTCGTCGCCTCGGGCCCGCGCGATGAGGTTGCAATAGTGCTGGTTGAGGCCCAGCCGGGGCTGGGAGTCGGGATTGAGGCTGACCTGCCAGCGCCCGTTCTCGCGTCGGGCGTAGACGTCGGGTGCCACGTATTCGACGGGCGTGGCATCCAGCGCGGCGCCGGGACGGGGGTCGAGGCTGCGTATGAGGCTCGCCGCGGCGGCCACGTGGGCCTCGGGTGCCTTGAGCCGGCGGGCGATCTTGGCGGTGTCGTTGCGCGCCAGCAGTTCCAGTTCCTCGTTCACGATGCGGATCGCGAGTTCGCGATGCGGGGTGTCGAGCGAGAACTGGGAAAGCTGGCAGAACAGGCAGTCGCGCAGGTCGAGGCTGGCGATACCCGTGGGGTCGAAACGTTGCACGCGCTGGCGAACGGCCTCGATCTCCCCGGCGGTCGCATGCAACTCGGCGGGCAAGGCGGCTTCCACCGCTTCCACGCCGTCATGCAGGTAACCGTCCTCATCGAGCGCGTGGATGATCGCGGTGGCGATGGCGTGGTCGCGGGGCGAGAACTGCGACAGGTTGAGCTGCCACTCCAGGTGTTGCTGGAGGCTTTCCGGCGCGGCGTTCTGCGGCTCGAAACCATCCTCGTCGAGACCGCCGCTGCGGGAAGATGCACCGGCGTAGTCGCCGGCCTCGCCGTGGAACCGGTCATCGTCCCATTCCGGCGCGAGTTCCTCCGACGGCGTGACGGTGGATTCCTCATCCTCCTTCGACGCCTTGACCGGGATGTCTTCTCGCGAGGGGAATTCCGGAGCCTCATAGCCGTCTTCCGCGGCCGGCTCCGTTTCGGACTCGGCGTCTTCCGCGAACTCGAGCAAGGGGTTGCTTTCCGCGATCTGGCGGAGTTCGGCCTCGAGCTCAAGCTGTGACAGTTGCAGAAGGCGGATGGCCTGCTGCAACTGCGGCGTCAGCGTGAGCTGCTGATGGAGGCGAAACTGGAGTCCGGGTTTCATGCCTGCGACGCTTGGGGTTCCCGATCCATCGTAACCCCTTACGGGCCCCGCAAACCAGCGTCGCGCGGAGACGGCTTCGCGAAAGGAAAACGGGCGCCGTCAGATTCGGAATTCACGGCCCAGATACACTTCCCGTACCTTTTCATCGGCGAGGATGTGCTGAGGCGTGCCGCGGGAAAGTACCTCTCCGTCGTTCAGGATGTACGCGCGGTCACAGATGCCGAGGGTCTCGCGCACATTGTGATCGGTGATCAGCACGCCGATCCCGCGCTCCTTCAGGTGGCGGACGATGCGCTGGATCTCGCCCACCGAGATGGGATCGACGCCCGCGAACGGTTCGTCGAGCAGCATGTAGCGGGGACGCGCGGCGAGGGCGCGGGCGATCTCCACGCGGCGGCGTTCGCCGCCGGACAGGCTGATGCCTTTTTGCTCGGCGATATGCGAGATCTTCAACTCGTCCAGCAGGCTCTCCAACTCGTCCTCGCGCTGCTTCTGGGTCATGCCTTCACGCAATTCCAGCACGGCCAGGATGTTGTCCGACACGCTGAGTCGCCGGAACACCGAGGCCTCCTGCGGGAGATAGCCGATACCCAGCTTGGCGCGGGCATGCATCGGCAGTCCGGTGATGTCTTGCTGATCGAGCTTGATGGAGCCGGCGTCGGCCTGGATGAGGCCCACCACCATGTAGAAGCAGGTGGTCTTGCCGGCGCCGTTGGGGCCGAGCAGGCCGACCACCTCGCCTTCACGGATGGAAAAGGCGAAATCGCGAACCACCTGGCGCGCGCGGAAGCGCTTCTGCAGGCCTTGGGCTGAAAGCATCGGGTCAGGGCTTCTTCGTGTCGGGTGCCGGCGTCGCGGGCGTCGCCGGGGCGGCGGCCGGCTTGTTCTTCGGCTGGAAGGTCATGTGCACGGGGGCGGCGCCATTGCTCTCGCCGGTCATCGTGCTGTCCTTGGTGTTGTAGGTGAGCTTGTCGCCTTCGGCGCTGCCCTTGGCCGGCTGCTTGACCTTGGCATTGCCCGTGAGGACGGCGAAGTCCTGGTCGACCTTGTAGTCGATGTTCAGCGCCTGGCCGTCCATCGGTTCGTTCTGCTCGTCGAGCTGGTGAATGGTGGCCGGCTTGCCGTCGACCACCACGCGGGTGATGTTGTTGTCGGCATCCAGGTAGCCGGTGGCCTTGTCGCCGGTGATCTTCAGCGTGCCCTGGGTGAGGATCACGTTGGTGGTCCAGATCACCTTGCCGGCCGGTTGCTGCGAACCGTCGAACGACTTCGAATGGACGTCGACCGGCTCGTTGCGGTCGGATTGCTTCGCCACGACGGGCAGGCTGGCCACGAGTGCCATGCCGAGCACCGCGAACAGGGCGGCCTTAGCGCTTGCGCGGCAGGTACGTGCTATGGACTGCATCGAGGAGCTCCAGGTGCTTGGTGTCGAGATTGGCGCGCATGCCAACGCCATCCATTGTAGAGCTTCCCTGCACGATCCGCGCCGCCTCGGCCGTCTCCAGGCGGTTCTCCTTGGGCCACGCGGTGACTTCGGAGGTGTCGATGCTGGCGGCCTGGGTGGTGCCGAAGGCCGGCCGCTCCATGTGGACCTTGCCTTGCAGCTTGAGCAGGCTGCCGTCCTTGTTCACCCACCCGTACTGGGAGTGGCCCTTCCACGGCGGGATGTCGGCCTCCTTGGTCGAGGGAAGGACGAAATCCGGAGCGTTGATGTAGAGCGAATCGTCGCCCTCGCGCCGCTCGAGGTGCGGCGCGATCAGCTTGAATGCGGGCTTGCCTTCCTCGTTGTATGAATCGAGGTCGAAATTGGTCAGCACGTAGCCGGAACGTGGCGGGCCCACGAAGTCCTGGACCTTCTTCTCCGGCGCCGCCCAGTAGTAAAGCAATACGCTGGCGCCTAGGACGACGGCGAGGATGCCGGCCGTGCCCGTCGCACCGCGGTCCTTCAGCAGGTTGAACGCGCTCACAGCCAGCGATCCCTCTCTGCCTCGGCCTTGCCCTGGGCGGCGAGGATCATGTCGGCCACTTCGCGGGCGGCGCCATATCCACCCGACAGGCGCGTGCGCCAATGGGCACGCTCGACCACCCAGGGATGGGCATTGGCGGTGGCCACGGCGAGTCCGGCGATACCCATGGCCGGGAGGTCGGGCAGGTCGTCGCCGACGAAGGCGGATTCCTCCGGCGCCAGGCGCAACGCCTCCAGCAGGCCGGCCAGACAGGCGCACTTGTCCTTCTGGCCCTGGTAGACGTGGGCGATACCCAGTTCCTCGGCGCGCAGCGACACGGGATGGCTGATCCGGGCCGTGATGATCGCGACCTTCACGCCGTTGCGCTGCAGTGCCTTCAGGCCCAGTCCGTCGTGCACGTGGAAGACCTTGGTCTCCCGACCGTCCTCGGCGTACCAGAGGCGCCCGTCGGTGAGCGTGCCATCGACGTCGAACACGACCACGCGCACGCGGGAGGCGCGCTCGGCCACATCGGCGGGAATCTCGGTGTAATGGGTGTAGGCCATGGTTCGCTATATGGGGATGATGCGGCGCGGCGGGAACGCGCCGGGAGTCGGCCGTTCAGACGACGCGGGCACGAAGCAGGTCGTGGATGTTCAGCGCGCCGACGGCGCGGCCATCGGCATCCACCACCAGCAGGGCGTTGATCTGGTGCTTTTCCATCAATTGGGCGGCCTCGACGGCGAGCTTGTCGGAACCGATCGTCTTGGGCCCGCGGGTCATGAGCTGGGCCACCGAGGCACTGCGCAGGTCGACGCCATCGTCGTCCAGCGCGCGGCGCAGGTCGCCGTCGGTGAACACGCCCAGCAGGCGGTTCTCCGCATCGACCACCGCGGTCATGCCCAGGTGCTTGCGCGACATCTCGACCAGGGCCTCGCTGAGGGTGGCCTCGAGGCGCACGCGAGGTACGTCGTCGCCCGAGTGCATCACGTCGGCGATGTGCAGGAGCAGGCGGCGGCCCAGGCTGCCGGCCGGATGCGAACGGGCGAAATCGTCCGGGGTGAAGCCGCGCGCCTCCAGCAGCGCCACGGCCAGCGCGTCGCCCATGACCAGGGCGGCCGTCGTGCTGGCGGTCGGGGCCAGGCCGTGGGGGCAGGCTTCCGAGGCGACGTTGGCGTCGAGGTTGAGGTCGGCCTGGGTCGCCAGCGACGACCTGGGGTTGCCGGTGATCGAGATCAGGCCGATACCCTGCCGCTTGATCGCCGGCAGGATGTAGAGGAGTTCGTCGGTCTCGCCCGAATAGGAGATGCCGAGCAGGATATCGTCCGGCTGGATCATCCCTAGGTCGCCGTGGCTGGCCTCGCCGGGATGGACGAAGAACGACGGGGTGCCGGTGGACGCCAGCGTCGCGGCGATCTTCCGCGCGATGTGGCCCGACTTGCCCATGCCCGAGACCACGACCCGGCCCTTGCAGGCCAGGATCATCTGGCAGGCCTGGACGAAGGCGGCATCGACCTTCGCCTCCAGGGCGCGGATGGCCGCCGCCTCGGTCTTGATGACGTTGCGGGCGCTACGGATGACGGTGTCTGCGTTCACATGGAGGGCGTCGGCGGGTGGGGCGGTGCGGGCGTTCATGTGACCTCATTGTCCGGGTGGGGCAATCCCTGGTTACCCGGGATGTCCATTTCTGCGACACCGGATTTCCATTACCATTACATATTCTCATTTTATAGTCGCTGCCATCGACGGGTGGTTCAGGGTCCGTTTCGGAACCCTCACCGGCACGGCGACCCCCCATCACCGGAGAATCCATGGACGCTGCGCGCATCCAGGCATTGATCGAAGCCGGCCTGCCCGGCGCGCGGGTAGACGTTCGTGGCGACGACGGCGTCCATTTCGAAGCCGACGTGGTCTCGGAACAGTTCGCCGGCAAGTTGCCCCTGGCCCGCCACCGGCTCGTTTACGCCACCCTCGGCGACCTCATGGGCGGTGCCATCCACGCCCTGGGCCTGAAGACCCTCACACCCGAAGAAGCCGCCGGCCGCCGCTGAACCAGCGCGCCGGGCGCCATCCTCCGCCCGTTTCCTTTCCCAAGGCATTCCCCCTCCATGGCCAAGATCCTTATCAGCGGCGGCCAGCCGCTCAACGGTGAGGTGAGCATTTCCGGCGCCAAGAACGCCGTCCTGCCCATCCTCGCCTCCTGCCTGCTCGCCGACGAACCGGTCAGCATCGGCAACGTGCCGCACCTGCACGACGTCACCACCTTCATCGAACTGCTGGGTCGCATGGGCGTTCGCGTGGTCCTGGACGATCGCATGAAGATGCACATCGACCCGCGCCCGGAGAATTCCTGCGTCGCCCCGTACGAACTCGTCCGCACCATGCGTGCGTCGATCCTCGTGCTCGGCCCGCTGGTCGCGCGGCATGGCAAGGCCGAGGTCTCGCTCCCGGGTGGCTGCGCCATCGGCTCGCGTCCGGTCGACCAGCACATCCGCGGCCTGCAGGCGCTCGGCGCCGAGGTCACCGTGGAGAACGGCTACATCAAGGCGAGGGCCGGCCGCCTGAAGGGCGCGCGCATCGTCATGGACATGGTCACCGTCACCGGTACCGAAAACATCCTGATGGCCGCCACCCTCGCGGAAGGCACCACGGTCATCGAGAACGCGGCACAGGAGCCCGAGGTCGTCGACCTGGCGCACTGCCTGATCGCGATGGGCGCGAAGATCGACGGCATCGGTACCTCCACGCTCATCGTGGAGGGCGTCGAACGCCTGCACGGCGCCCACTACGAGGTCCTGCCGGATCGCATCGAGACCGGTACCTTCCTGGTCGGCGCCGCGATGACCGGCGGCAAGGTCCGCGCGCGTGGCGCGCGCGCCGACACCATGGATGCCGTGCTGCAGAAGCTCGAGGAAGCGGGCGCGCACATCAGCACGGGCAAGGACTGGATCGAACTCGACATGCAGGGACGCCGGCCGAAGGCCGTGAACCTGGTGACCGCGCCTTACCCGGCGTTTCCCACCGACATGCAGGCGCAGTTCACCGCGCTCAACTGCGTGGCCGAAGGCGTGGGCGTGATCACCGAAACGGTGTTCGAGAACCGCTTCATGCATGCGCTGGAATTGCAGCGCCTGGGTGCGGACATCCGCCTCGAAGGCAACACCGCGATCATCACCGGCGTGCCGAAGATGAGCGGCGCGCCGATCATGGCCACCGACCTGCGCGCCTCGGCATGCCTGGTGCTGGCCGGCCTCGTCGCCGAGGGCGACACCACCGTCGATCGCGTGTACCACATCGATCGCGGCTACGAGAACATCGAGGAAAAACTGGGCGTGCTGGGCGCGAAGATTCGTCGCCTGCCGAGCTGATCGCCTGACGTCGCCGCTGCTGGAATCGCGGCGTTGAAATCGCCCACACGGGGCGGGGGGGCCCCCCCCCCCCGCGCCGGGGGGGGGGG
>NZ_JBPGXU010000070.1:0-20749 GCF_056755675.1 Luteibacter sp. KNZ12-1A
AGATGTGTATAAGAGACAGGGCCTGTCGTTCCGTTACAAGCTCGAAGGCGCCGATGGCGCCGTGCAAGATGCCGGTAACCGGCACGAGGCGCTGTACACCGACCTGGCGCCGGGCCGGTACAGCTTCTGGGCCGAGGCGTCCTATGACGGCCTGCACTGGAGCCGGTCGACACCTTTCGCGGTGACGGTGACGCCGCGCCTCGTCGAGCGCACGCCATTCAAGGTGTTCTGCCTGCTTGTCGCGGCGGGACTGGTGTGGCTCGCCCACCGCTGGCGCGTGGGCCTGCTGACGCAACGGTTGCGACTGCGTCTCGACGAACGCCACGGCGAGCGCGAGCGCATCGCGCGCGAACTGCACGACACGCTGTTGCAAGGCGTACAGGGCCTCATCCTCAAGTTCCAGGCCTTCGTCGACGGCCTGTCGAAGGAGGACACGGCGCGCGCCACGCTGGAGCACACCATCGATCGCGCCGAGGCGCTGCTGGTCGAAGGACGCGACCGGGTGAAGGGGCTACGCAGCCACGCTTCCGAGGAAGGCTCGCTCGAAGACCGCATCGCCAGCCTGGCCGACGACGATGTCGGCATCCCCGTGTACTTCGGCGTGCAGTACGGCAGCCGGCGGCGCCCGGTCAATCCCGTGGTGATCGACGAGGTCTACAGCATCGTGCGAGAGGCCGTGATCAACGCCATGCAGCACAGCCACGCGCAGTCCATCCGCATCATGATGGAGCATGCGCGACGATCGTTGAAGGTATGGGTGAGCGACGACGGCGACGGCTTCGCGGCGATGCCGGATACGCACGAAGGCGGCGACGGCCACTTCGGCCTGGTGGGCATGCGCGAACGTGCGCGACGCATGGGCGGCAAACTGAAGGTGCAGTCGGCGCCACAGCGCGGAACGCTCGTCACGGTGAGCATCCCGGCGCGGGTGGCGTACGCCGGTAACGGACGCCCGGGGCCTACTTGACCGGCTGGGTCTGCAATACCGGCGCGTCGCCGATCACATCGGTGCCTTGCGGCGGCACGAAGTTGAACGTATCCGCCGGCAAGGCCGCGTTACGCTGCCAACCGGCGAACTGGATCGTCGTGGTGTTGCCCAGCTGGTCCTTGAACACCATGCGTGCCAGGCCGCCGGCGTCGAAACCCAGGTCCGCGTAGTCGAACTGCGGGTCCTTCCCCGTGGACTGCAGGCGCAGCCACTGCAGGCCATCCTGCTCGCCCTTCTCGGTCACCTTGAAGTCCTTGTCCATCTGCGACAGGTCGGTCAGCACGGTGAGCGGGCTTTGCGCTTCCTCGCTGCTCTGCTTGCGCACCGTGACCTGTTCGAGGTCCGGGTCGTACAGCCATACGCGGCTGCCGTCGGCGACGATCGTCTGCTTGTATGGCGCGGTGGTTTCCCAGCGGAACTGGCGCGGTGACTGCAAGGCCATGGTGCCCGTGCTGGTCTTGCCCGGATCGCCGTTGGCGTTGGCCATGGTCTGGCTGAAACGCCCGGTCAGCGAGTGCATGCCCTTGGCGAAGGCATCCAGGCGTTCGCGCGCGGGGCCGGCGGCGAAGGTCGGCAGGCTGAGGAGGGACAGCGTCGCGGCGAGCAGCAGGCGTTTCATGGCGTGGTTTCCGTGGGTGGCGACGCGATTGTCAGCGATCGGTTTCGAATAGCGACTTAAGCATGTCGATGGCCTCGCCCGGAGTGATCTCCCCGGCCTCCATCTTCTCGCTGATATCGGCGATGGCCTTGCCGTCGCGATGCCAGAACGGCGCATCGCGGGTGGCCGTGTGCACCGGGCGGGCTTCCTGGCCCAGCACGGCGATCTCGGCGATCTCCGGCTGCTCGGCGAAGATGACTTCCAGGGCGTCGTCCACCCCGGCAGTATGGCCTTGCGGGTAGTCGCGGGTGACGAAGCAGGCGCGGCCGTCGTCGCCACGCAGTTCCAGCCCGGGGATGGACGGGTTGAGTTCGAAGATGCCCTCGACCTCGTCCAGCACCTCGGCCGTGGGCACGAGGTCGCCGGTGACGAGCAGGCCCCAGGGGCGCTGGCGAAGCGCGCCCGGCTTGATGGCGTTCATGCGGAATCAGTCCTTCGGAGGCGGCGGTGCGAGCACTTCACGGTTGCCGTTGTGCTGCGGCGCGCTGACGATGCCGTCCTGCTCCATCTGTTCGACGAGGCGGGCGGCGCGGTTGTAGCCGATGCGCAGGTGGCGCTGCACGCCGGAGATCGAGGCGCGGCGCGTTTCGGTGACCACGCGCACCGCGCGGTCGTAGAGGGCGTTGTCGCTGTCGCTGTCGCCCTCCGCGTCCTGCGGCAGGCCGGAGTCGTTGATGATCTTGCCGTCGGAGGTCGACTGCACTTCCTCGAGCACGCCGTCGATGTAGTTCGGCGTGCCCTGCGCGCGCAGCCATTCCACCACGTTGTGCACCTCGTGGTCGTCCACGAAGGCGCCGTGCACGCGTTCCGGCGTGGCCGTGCCCGGCGGCAGGTAGAGCATGTCGCCGTGGCCCAGCAGGGCTTCCGCGCCGGACTGGTCGAGGATGGTCCGCGAATCGATCTTCGAGGACACCTGGAAGGCGATGCGCGTGGGAATGTTCGCCTTGATCAGGCCGGTGATGACGTCGACCGAGGGACGCTGCGTGGCGAGGATCAGGTGCACGCCCGCCGCGCGCGCCTTCTGCGCCAGGCGTGCGATCAGTTCCTCGACCTTCTTGCCGACGATCATCATCATGTCGGCGAATTCGTCGATGATGATGACGATGTGTGGCAGCGGCTGCAGCGGTTCGGCCACCATGCCCGGCATGTCCGGGTTGGCGCGGAACAGCGGATCGAGCAGCGGCTGGCCGCTGTTCTCGGCGTCCTTCACCTTCTTGTTGAAACCGCCGAGGTTGCGCACGCCGACCGCGGCCATGAGCTTGTAGCGGCGCTCCATCTCGGCGACGCACCAGCGCAGCGCGTTGGCCGCTTCCTTCATATCGGTGACGACCGGCGCCAACAGGTGCGGGATACCCTCGTAGACCGAGAGTTCCAGCATCTTCGGATCGATCATGATCATCCGGACGTCCTTGGGGCTGGACTTGTACAGCAAGCTCAGCACCATGGCGTTCACCGCCACCGACTTGCCCGAACCGGTGGTACCGGCCACGAGCAGGTGGGGCATCTTGGCCAGGTCGGTGACCACGGCCTTGCCGCCGATGTCCTTGCCCAGGGCCAGCGCCAGTGGCGACTTCACCTGGTCGTAGCGTTCCGAACGCAGGATCTCGGACAGGTAGACGATCTGTTTCTTGGTGTTCGGGATTTCCAGGCCGATGACGTTCTTGCCCGGGATGACGTCGACCACGCGCACGCTGACCACGGAAAGGCCGCGCGCGATGTCCTTGTCGAGGCTGGAGACCTGGCTGCCGCGCACGCCGGCGGCGGGCTCCAGTTCGAAACGGGTGATGACCGGGCCGGGATACACCCCGACCACGCGGGCGTCGACGCGGAAATCCTTGAGTTTCAGCTCCACCTGGCGCGAGAGCACCTCGAGGGTTTCCTCGGAGTAGCCCGGGCCCTGCGGCGGCGCTTCGTCCAGCAGCGACAGCGGCGGGATCTCGCCGTCCATCGATGCGCCGGTGAACAGCGGAATCTGGTTCTCCCGGGTGGCGCGCTCGCTCTTGACCACCATCGGCGTCGGCGTCTCGATGCGCACGGGCTCGCGCCTGGCCTGCTTCACCGCGTCGGCCTTCTTGACCACCTCGCGCTCGGCACGGGCCGAACGGGCGGCCATCACGTCGGGCGCGCGGCGCAGCTTGCCGCCGAACCAGCCGGCGACACGCATGACGATCTCGCCGGTGCTGTCCATCACCCGGAACCACGACAAGCCGGTGGCGAGGGTCACGGCGATGAGGCACACCGCCAGCAGCAGCAAGGGCGCGCCCTTGTCGCCGAAGGCGTTGTGCAGGCCATGTCCCACCCACTTGCCGACGATGCCGCCGGGGCCTTCCGGCAGCACGGTGGCGTCCACGTTGAGATAGACCAGCGCGGGCGCGGTGATGAAGAAGAAGACGAAGCCGATGAGCCGCAGCGACGGCTCCCAGGGCTGCACGTTGCGCTCGCCGCGATGGCGGATCACCTGGATGCCCAGCGCGAGGAGCAACAACGGAAAACCGTACGACACCAGGCCGAAGATGTACCTGAGCAGGTTGGCGATGTTCGCTCCGACCGCGCCACCGAAATTGGTGGCGCGCTCGGCGACGCCCATATGGCCCCAGCTAGGGTCCTGGTCGTTGTAGCTGAGCAGGCAGACGAGAAGGTAAAGGGCGAGCGGGACCAGGAGCAGTGCCCCGGCTTCGCGCAGGCGGCGCTTGAGCTCGTCGCTCAAGCCCTCCCGCTGGGCCTTGACCTGCGCCTTGGCCTGCTTCTTTACGACTTTCGCGCTACGCGCCACTAACCAACGACCTCGCTCCCGGTGTCCGGCATCATGCCACGCCCTGGAGGGCGGGGTGCACGATCTTGCCGTTCTCGATGTTGATGCCCGCGGCCAGCGGGGCGTAGTCGCGCCAGCCGTTGCCGGCGGCCAGGCGCTGCACGTACGGCAGGATGGCGGCCGAGATGGCGGTGGACGAGGTCTGCGGCACGGCGCCCGGCATGTTGGTCACGCAGAAGTGCGTCACGCCGTGGACGTCGTAGGTGGGCTCCTTCCAGGTGGTCGGACGCGAGGTCTCGAAGCAGCCGCCCTGGTCGATCGAGATGTCGACGAGCACCGAGCCCTTCTCCATCGTCTTGACCATGTCCTCGGTGACCACGCGCGGCGCCTTGGCGCTGGGAATCAGCACGGCGCCAACGACGATGTCGGCATGGCGCACTTCCTCGGCCACCGACGACTCGTAGGCGTACAGGGCGGTGACGTTCGGGCCCAGGGCCATCATCTCGGCCATGCGGTCCGGACGCTTGTCGAACACGACCACGTTGGCGCCCGCCGAGGCGGCTAGCGCCGCGGCGTTGCCGCCGGCCGCGCCCGCGCCCAGCACCACGACCTTGCCGCGCGGCGTGGAAGCCATGCCGCCCAGCAGCTTGCCCTTGCCGCCGTTGGGCTGGTGCAGGAGCGTGGTGCCGATCTGGGTGGCGATGCGGCCGGCGATGACCGACATCGGCAGCAGCAGCGGCAGCGCGCCGTTCTCGTCCACGGACTCGAAGGCGACGCCGGTCAGGCCGATGTCCAGCAGGCTGCGGGTGAGCGCCGGCTCGGCGGCCAGGTGCAGGTAGCAGAACAGCAGGTGGTGCTTCTTCAGCAGCTTGAGGTCGCCCTCGATCGGTTCCTTGACCTTGACGATCAGCTCGCCCTTCTCATAGACGGCGGCGGCGTCGGGCAGCACGGTGACGCCCAGCGCGGCGTAGTCGGCATCGGCGTAGCCGCTCTTGCTGCCGGCACCGGCCTGGATGAATACCTCGTGGCCGCGACGGACGAGGTCGGCGGCGGCGGCGGGAATGAGGGCCACGCGGCCTTCGAGGGTCTTGGTTTCGGAGGGGATACCGATGCGCATCGTATGGAGGATCCTGAATGAGCTGACTAAAGTCGGACAGAATAAGCAAATGTCTTGAATCGCACCCCCGTGTTCCCCATTCTTCCGGGTCGACAACGCGACTCGCGGACCTCGATACGGCTTGAGCATCCTGCCGCAAGAGGCGAGCGGTACGACTGAAACACGCTGCAGTAAACCTCAAGGATTATACATGAGCACCCCCAAGCACAGCCGCCTGCTGATCCTCGGCTCCGGCCCCGCCGGCTACACGGCTGCGGTCTACGCCGCCCGGGCCAACCTGAAGCCGACGATGATCACCGGCCTGCAGCAAGGCGGCCAGCTGATGACCACCACCGAGGTGGACAACTGGCCGGGTGACGAAAAGGGTGTCCAGGGTCCGGAACTGATGCGCCGCATGGCCGAGCACGCCGAGCGCTTCGAGACCGAGATGGTCTTCGACCACATCCACAGCGTCGACCTGGGCAACCGCCCCTTCCGCCTCAAGGGCGACAGCGGCGAGTACACCGCCGACGCGCTGATCATCACCACCGGCGCCACCGCCAAGTACCTGGGCATCGCCTCGGAAGAGAAGTTCAAGGGCCGCGGCGTCTCCGCCTGCGCCACCTGCGACGGCTTCTTCTTCCGCGACCAGGACGTGGTCGTGGTCGGCGGCGGCAACACGGCCGTGGAAGAGGCCCTGTACCTCGCCAACATCGCCCGCAAGGTCTACCTGGTCCACCGCCGCGACAAGCTGCGCGCCGAAAAGATCATGCAGGACAAGGTGTTCGAGAAAGCCGCCGCCGGCAAGATCGAGTTGCTCTGGAACCACCAGATCGACGAGATCCTGGGCGACGACTCCGGCGTGAACGGTGTCCGCGTGAAGGACGTCAACACCGGCGCCAAGCGCGACCTCGATGTCCAGGGCTTCTTCGTGGCCATCGGCCATACCCCGGCCACGGGCATCTTCGAGGGCCAGCTCGAGATGAAGGACGGCTACATCCAGATCCAGTCCGGCCTGCACGGCATGGCCACGGCCACCTCGGTGCCGGGCGTGTTCGCCGCCGGCGATGTCGCCGACCACGTCTACCGCCAGGCCATCACCTCGGCGGGCTTTGGCTGCATGGCCGCGCTGGACGCCGAACGCTGGCTCGACCAGCAGCACCTGCTGGCCTGACCGGCATCGCCCCGCGCACCCCGCGCGGGGCCTCCCGCCGCATGTACGAGATCCGCTTCCTCGACGGCCTCGGCGGCATTCCAGCCGCCGACTGGGACGCGCTCGTGCCCGACGGCAACCCCTTCGTCTCGCATGCCTTCCTCAGCGGCATGGAGGCCAAGGGCTGCCTGCGCGAGGACTACGGCTGGCGGCCCTACCACCTGGGCATCTTCGAGCAAGGCCGGCTCGTGGCCGCCGCCCCGACCTACCTCAAGGGCAACTCGCACGGCGAGTTCGTCTTCGACTGGAGCTGGGCCTCGGCGTGGGAACGCGCCGGTGGAAACTACTACCCGAAGCTGCTCGTCGCCTCGCCCTACTCGCCCGTGCCCGGCCCGCGTCTGCTCGTACGCGATGGCCTGGACGCCGAGGTGCTGCGCAACCAGCTCACCGCCGCGCTGGTGGACGAAGCCGATCGCCTCGGGCTCTCGTCGATCCACGCCAACTTCCTCGCCGATGCCGATCTCGACGCGTTCGACGACCGCTGGCTGGCGCGCGCCGACTACCAGTTCCACTGGCACAACCGTGGCTATGCCGATTTCGACGACTTCCTCGGCGCGCTGACCTCCAAGAAACGCAAGAACATACGCCAGGAACGCGCGCACGCGCACGCGTCGGGGCTCACCCTGGAGATGCGTGGCGGCGACGAGTTCAGCGATGCCGAGTGGCGGCAGATCCACGCGCTCTACGAACTCACCTTCGACATGAAGGGCAACCACGCGGCACTCACCGCGCGGTTCTTTCAATACCTGGGCCGCAGCCTCGGTTCCAATGTGCAGGTGGCGCTCGCGCGCGACACGCACGACATCGTCGCCATGGCGTTGTTCCTGCGTGGTGGCGATGCGCTTTACGGGCGCTATTGGGGCGCCAGCGTCGAGGTATCCGGCCTGCATTTCGAACTCTGTTACTACCGCGGCATCGACTACGCCATCCGCCACGGCATCGAACGTTTCGAGCCCGGGGCGCAGGGCGAGCACAAGCTCGCGCGTGGCTTCCTGCCCACGCTCACGCACTCGCGCCACTACATCGCCCATGAAGGCTTCCGCCGCGCGGTCGCCGATGCGCTGGTACACGAAGCCAGCCATCGTGAAGCGTATCGCGAGGAACTGATGGCGCATTCGCCCTACGCCACCCGATGATCCAGCTGCCGCAACTGCATCGCACGCGCCTGGGCCTGTTCCCCGACCCGGAGGCCGCGCTGACCGATCCGAATGGCTTGCTGGCCTGGGGCGGCGACCTGTCGCCCGACCGGCTGCTCGCCGCGTACAGCCAGGGCATCTTCCCCTGGTTCAACGCGGACGAACCCATCCTCTGGTGGTCGCCCGATCCGCGCTGCGTGTTCCGTACCGACGGCGTGCATGTCAGCCGCAGCTTGCGCAAGCAATTGCGCCAGTCCAAATGGCGCGTGACCGCCGACACCTCGTTCAGCCGCGTGATGCGCGCCTGCGCGGCGCCGCGCGATGGCCAGCCCGGCACCTGGATCGGCGACGACATGATCGCCGCCTACGAGGAACTGCACCGGCGCGGACATGCGCACAGCGTGGAAGTGTGGGACCGGGGCTCGTTGGTCGGCGGCATCTATGGCGTGGCGGTGGGCCGGTTGTTCTGTGGCGAGTCGATGTTCAGCGCACGCACCGGCGGATCGAAAGTGGCCCTCGCGGCGCTATGCAACCTGTTGCACGACTGGGGCTTTCCCCTGCTGGATGCGCAGGTCACCAACGACCACCTGTTGAGCATGGGCGCGATCGAAATCCCCCGCCGCGAGTTCGTGGTGCAAGCGCGGATGCTGTCGGCGCTGCCGGGCGTTCCCGGGCCGTGGATCAAGCACCCCATCGCCCTGCCCTGAAAGAGCATCGCCGACAGGGTCGGCTCCCACCAAGCTTCCGCGGGAGCCGCTCACTGTGGGAGCCACTTCATTGTGGGAGCCGCTTCAGCGGCGATGGGTGCTTGCCTTAACCTGGCCCGCTGCCGCGGGATCGCCGCTGACGCGGCTCCCACAGAATCACCTCGCCCTATGCCCGCTCATCTCCGCACCGGCATTCCTGGGCAGCAACGCACACACCGGCGCGGCCACCAGCGATACGAAGGTCACCACCAGGAAGGCTACGCTGAAGTCCGGCAGTTGCGCGTCCTCCCGCCCATGCCACGCCACCGAGGCATGCAGCGCCGCCGACGCCACGCAGATACCCAGCGACAGCATCAACTGCTGGAACGTCGTGTAGAAACTCGTCGCGCTGGAAAAACGCTCGCTCGGCACGTCCGCATAAGCCACGGTGTTGTACGCGCTGAACTGTAACGACTGGAAGAAGCCGCTCAGCAACAGCACCGCATAAATCGTCCACAGCGGCCAATCCGGACGGAACGCCGCGCACAGCGCGACGCACAGCATCGACAGCACGCCGTTCCACACCAGCGTGCTGCGAAAGCCCCACATGCGCAGCACGGGCGCGGCCGTCGCCTTCATTAACATCGCGCCCAGGGCCGATACGAAGGTGACCACGCCGCTGTGCGCCGCCGAGAGTCCGAAGCCCAACTGCATCATCAAGGGCAGCAGGAAAGGCACCGAACCGGCGGTGATGCGCGTCAGCGACCCCGCCACCACGGACAGCCGGAACGTGGTGAAGCGCATCAGCGAGAGGTCGAGGATGGGGTGCTCCACACGGCGCGAATGCCACACATAAAGGGTTCCGACGAGCAGCCCGCCGGCGATCAGGCCGGTCGATCCATACAGCGAGGTCACCCCATGGCTGACCATCTCGAGCCCGAACACCAGGCACGACAGCGACACACCGGACAACACGAAGCCGAGCCGGTCGAAGCGGACCTTGTCCGGCAGGCGCACGTCGGGGATGTATTTCGTGGCCAGCCACATGCCGGCGAGGCCGATGGGCACGTTGATGTAGAAGATCCAGCGCCACGACGCCCAGGTGACGATGAAGCCGCCCAGCGGCGGCCCCACCACCGGCCCGATCAGCGCGGGCACCAGCAGCCATGACATGGCGGAGACGAGTTCGGATTTAGGCACGGAACGGAGCAGCACCAGGCGCCCCACGGGCACCATCATGGCGCCGCCGATGCCTTGCAACAGGCGCGAAAGCACCAGGAGCGTGAGGTTGCCTGATACCCCGCAGAGGATGGAGCCGAGGGTGAACAACGCGATGGCCGTGCGGAAGACGTTGCGCGAACCGTAGCGGTCGGCGATCGCCCCGCTGGCGGGAATGAACACGGCGAGGCTGAGCATGTACGACGTGAGCGCCACGCTCATGTGCAATGGCGATACCTCGAACGATTCCGCCATGGCCGGCAAGGCCGTGGCGAGGATCGTGCCGTCCAGTTGCTCCATGAACATCGCGCTGGCGATGATCAGGGCCACGGTGCGGAAGCCTGGGGCGGGAGTCATCCGGAAAGCGGCGGCGGGGGAGCGCATAGTTTGCGCCCGCAAGCTTCAAAGGTCGAGATGCCGCTCGCTGCGGAACACACGCTCGGTGCCGGTCAGGGGGTCGATGAAGCGGAGTTCGCGGGCCAGCAGGCGTAGCGGTTCCGTGAAACCGGCGGCCTCCTCGCGCAACACCGGATAAAGCGGATCGCCCACGATGGGCGCGCCCAGCGCGGCCATGTGCACGCGCAGCTGGTGCTTTCGTCCCGTGACCGGTTGCAGGCGATATAGCCATTGATGCTCGCGCCGCTCGATCACGTCGATGCGGGTGCGCGCGTTCGGGGTGCCGGCGACTTCCCGCATGCGAAAGAAAGGCTCACCGCGTTCGAGGCGACTCTCGTGGACGAAAGGGAACGCATCGGCGCTGCCGCCGGGCATCGGTGCGGCGACGGCTTCGTAGGTTTTCTCGATGGCGCGGTCGCGGAACAGCCGAGTATAGGCATCGCGGCTGGAAGGTCGGGCCGAGAACACCACCAGGCCCGCCGTGGCCCGATCGAGGCGGTGCAAGGCCACGAGATCGGGATTGTCGAGGCGGCGCACCAGGCGGACCGAGAGGGTCTCTTCCACGAAGCGTCCCACCGGCATCACCGGCAGGAAATGCGGCTTGTCCACGACTACGAGGTCGTCGTCGATATGGAGGACGGTTTCCTCGAACGGAATGCGGGGTTCGTCCGCCACTTCCCTTCGATAGGTGACGACGGCGCCGGGACGATAGGGAGCCAGCCGATGCACCTCGACGCCGTCCGCGGTGACGGCACCGCGCTCCATGCGCTCGATCCAGGCCTCGCGGTCGATGGCGGGGAATCGCTCGCAGAGGTAGTCCACGATCGAGGCCCAGCCCCCGGGAGGGAGAACGATGCGGCTGCTGTGCTGATGCGGGTCCATGGCGGCATTGTAGAAGCATATACTCCCGCCATCGTCCCACCCCCAGCATCGGAGCTCCCCCGTGATCGGCCGGTTCTTCAGGAAGTGGTTCGGCGGCGCCAGAGGGCGTGCCGCCATCGCGCAGGATCGCCCCCCTCCGTTGCAGTCCTTGCCGTCGGCCACGATCGACGGCGCGGCGCCACCCGGCGCACTCGCCGCGGATGACGTCGAAGACCGCTTCTACCGACTCGTCTTCGCCATCGGCCCGTCGCGCGACCCCGGCTTGTCGCCGGCCGAACAAACGGTGCTACGACACGTGCGCGAGACCTTCGGCGGCGAACGCTTCGACGTCGGCACCCTGCCCCGCCTGCCGGCCGTCGTGCCGCAGCTGATGCGCTCGTTGCGCAACGACGATGCCGACAGCCGCACGCTCGCCGAGCAGATCGCCCGCGACACCGTGCTGGTGGGCGAGATCATCCGCGTGGCCAACAGCGCGTACTTCCGCACGGCACGACCGGTCACCAGCCTGCCCCAGGCCATCACCCTGCTCGGCCAGGACGGCCTGCGCCGCGTGGTGATGCAGATGGTGATGCGGCCGATCCTGCGCAGCGACGAAAGCGTGGCCAGCCAGCAGGCTGGCGAGCGCCTCTGGGAGCACGCCGAGCGTTGCGCCCGCGCGTGCATCTTCCTTGGCCGCGGGGCGTGCGATTCCTTCGAGGCGTTCCTCGCCGGGCTCGTCAGCCAGACCGGCGCGCAAGCGATCCTTCGCGAGGTGGAGCGCCTGCCGGATGCGGCGTCGATCGCCTTCAGCCGCCCCTTCGTGGCGGCACTCGCGCAGCAGGTGGAACGGCTTTCACTGCACGCCGCGCGGCACTGGAATTTCCCTTTGCGCGTGGTCCAGGCCCTGGCCGAGCGCGCCGATCCCACCGACGCCGGGGCGCGCACGCCGCTGGGGCGCGCACTGCTGGCCGCCAGCCGGGTGGCGATGCTCGACGTGCTGGCCGAGCATGGTGCCGCCGAGGCGGATGCCGTCTTGCTGGCGACACCGGCCCAGGGTTTCAGCCAGGAGCTGTTGCTCGCCGCACGCGACGACCTGCACGCCTCGATGACGGCCGATGCCTGATCTCACAGCTACGGCCTGATTTGCGGGAACGCGCGCAACATTCACCACGTGATTTCGGCAGACGCCCCCGCAAGTGCCCCCCTGCCAGACAGCACGCAGATGACGCCCGTCTAACCAGCCGCTTCCATTTCGCGAATTCTCACGAACAGGCAACGCGACCCCATCTAGAGTGCGTACCCTCAAGGGTTTCAGGCGCGACCACCCGGTGCCCCCGAAACAGGGTGAAAGATCGACTGTTTGATCCAGGGAAACGTCGTCAATCGTCCAAGGAGGACAGCCATGTCAACGCCACTCGCAAACCGTCCGGTTTATGGATCCCGTTTCACCCTCGTCCTTGTCACCGTGCTGTTCGGCATGGCCCTTTTCGTGTCTGCCCCATCGAAAGCGCACGACAATCACGAATCCGTCGCCTGTATCGCGGGCATGCACAATGCGACATGGTCACCGGGCGTGACCAATTCGGTCGCTCTCCACACCGTAACGGCGGACACCACCTGGACCTGTCAACGGCAAGGCGTGCCCTCGAGCGACGTCACCACCAGCGCAACGTCCCACGCGACGTTCTCGACCGCGTTTTCCTGCGACGGCATCTTCTCGACGGAACCCACGACGTGGCCCATCGTTTGGTCGGACGACCGTTGGCCCAATACCAGCACCTTCGTATTCGTCGCCAAGGCCGCGCCATCCAACGGGAACATGATCGTTTCCGCCGATGGTAAGATCGTCAGCGGACGTTACAAAGGCCAGGATGCATTGGCGCAATTCACGTTGGCCAACCTCGCGGCCACGCTCAGCAACCAATGCGCGACGCCAACGGGCATCACGAGCGTCAGTGGCAACGCCTCGCTATCGATCTCCCGGTAACGCCCCGATTTCCTGCCTGGCCCGGCGAATCGAATCGCCGGGCCAGTCGCCTCAGCGCCGGACAGACGTCGCGGGCACATCCGCCCACAACCGCTGCGCCAATTGAGCAGAAGCGCCATCGAGCAGCTTCGGTACCAGCACATCGAGATGCGGCGTGGCCGGATCGATCGGCAGCGACTGACGGATGCGGTACACCTTCGAAACAGCAGGGCCACGTGCCACGATCCTGCAATTCACCACCAATTCCATGTTCGCCAACGGCGCTTCGCCCTCCTTCGTCACGACCGTGGCCGTGGTCGCTTCGAGCCCGCGGCAATTGATGATCAGGTCGGTGATGTATTTCGGTTGCAGCGCGCTACGCAGCCGTGCCTGCACCACCGAAGCGATATCCGGCGAAATCTGCACCTTGGCGGACGCGTCCAGCCCCGTCACCGTCACGACGGCGTCGCCCCGATTGTCGACGGTCAGCCACGGCGAACCCGGGCTTGCGGATACCACGCTGTTCATATCGCTTTCGATCATCGTCTTGCCGCCACAACCGGACAGCACCATGACCGCGACAGCGGCCAGTACCTTCTTGATCACCTTCAATTCCCCAGAACCCCCGAAACAACCTCTCAATGTAACCGCGGAGGCGGGATTGGACAATCGTCACAAATGTGAAGAGGGTCGCAGTTCGATCACGTAACGCCATCGCGACCGGGTATCATCGCGTTTTACAGCCCTTGGCAGGGACACGAAGAACGATGTTTTCGGCGCGACACTCCGCAGCCGCCGGCACGGACGCACTGGCACGGCTCAGTTGGCATGATTTCGAGCACTTGCTCGCCGAGCACTACCGAGACCAGGGCTGGCGGGTGGAATACCACGCGCCGCCGACGTCCCTGAAGCACCTGGGTAGCAGCCTCGACCTGCGCCTGCATCGCGGCAACGAAACGGTGATCGTGCAGTGCAAGCACTGGGACGCCGAGGAAGTGCAACTGGCGGAAGTGAACGAGCTGCTCAGCACCATGCTGAACGAGGCGGCCACGCGCTGCGTGCTGGTCACGCGGGGACGCTTCAGCGCCGAGGCGCGCGCGGTGCCGCGACGCCAGCCGCGCCTGCAACTGGTCGATGGCGACGTATTGCGCGTCATGCTCAGACTCCCCGGTCACCTGAACGCCCCGGCGCCCGGTATCGCCTTGCCCACGGTCGCCGCTCGCAGCGCCGCGGCGAAACGTCGACGCTCCGACGGCGCGCATTCCCGCTTGCTTCCGATCCTGCTCATCGTCGGCATCGCGCTATTGATCGGCATCTTCGTGTGGCGCGCCATGACGCCGCGCCACGAAGGCATCGTGCCCATGCCATCCGACGACAACACGATGGCGACGCCACCCCTTGCCCCTCCGGCACCGCCCGTCGTCGCGGCCTCCACCGCGAAGATGCGGGTCGATACCGCGCCCGTTGAACCACCGCTGTCGCGCGAACTGGCTGAACGTGCGCGCCTGAATGAATCGTCCCATGCCACGCGCGATGCGCATCGGCCGCCGGAAGACGCGATAAAAGTGCTGGAAAAGAACACCCGTGAGGTGGGCTCGGCCGAATAAGCGGCTTTGCATGTCGCCAGGCGTCGGCGTATATGTCTGGCGTGGACAATGATCGCTCGTTTGCCCGCGTCTCCCACATGGAAGTGGAATCGCCATACAAGGAAGTACGACGATGCCGACCCTTTGCCGTCCCGCGATCGCCGTTCCCGAGCACATCGTCACTCTGGACGATACGCTTCGCCTGGCTGGTAGCCTTCACGCGGGCCACGGCCAACTTCCCCTCGTACTGCGACTGATCCGCAATACCCAGGTCGCGGAACGCCACCTCGTGCAGCCGGTCGAGCAGACGCTCCGGCATCCCGGTTTCGAGGCACGCAATGCGGTCTATGTGCGCGAGGCCAAGGCGCGCATTCCCGATGTCGTCGAACGCGCCCTGGCCCATGCGAGGCTGGGGCCGGATCGCATCGATGCCATCGTGTTCGTGTCGTGCACGGGTTTCACGATGCCATCGCTCATCCCATGGATGATCAATGAGCTCGGCTTTCGCAGTGACACCCGGCAATTGCCGATCGCCCAGATGGGTTGTGCCGCTGGCGGCGCAGCCATCAACCGCGCACACGACTTCTGCCTGGCCCACCGGGGTTCGCACGTGCTTGTCGTCGCCTGCGAATTCTGCTCGCTCTGCTACCAACCCACCGACCTCGATGTTGGCAACCTGCTCTCCAATGGCTTGTTCGGCGACGCCGTCGCCGCCGCGGTGGTGCGCGGCGACCGCGCCGCGGGCTTCCGCCTGTCCGGCAACGGATCGCGCCTGGTGCGCGACACGGAGGACTGGATCTCGTATGCGGTCAAGTCCACGGGGTTCCACTTCCGGCTGGACCGGCGCGTGCCGGGAACCATGGAGCAGCTTGCGCCAGAGCTGCGCTCGGTCGCCGCCGATTTCGGCTGGGACGCGAGCGCCCTGGACTTCTACATCATTCATGCCGGCGGACCACGGATCCTCGACGATCTTTCGCATCATCTCGGCGTGGCACCGGCGATGTTCCGCCACAGCCGCGCCACGTTGAGCGAATACGGCAACATCGCATCGGCTGTCGTGCTTGACGCATTACGCCGGCTCTTCGAGGAAGGCGGCGCATTTCACGGTGCCCGCGGCCTCATCGCCGGCTTCGGCCCCGGTATAACAGCCGAGATCACCATCGGCACATGGAGTCGGCATCCAACCCATACGGCGCCGGAACCCGCCTTTTCCACGAGCAAGGAAGCCATCACATGACCCTGCACCAGAACACCTCCGACCGATTTCGCCTCGGTGGCGACCTATGGGTCAACCGTCTCGGCTACGGGGCGATGCACCTCACCGGATACGGCATGTGGGGTCCACCTCCCGACAAGCGAAATGCCATCCAGGTGCTGCGTCATGCCGTGCACGAGCTCGGCATCAATTTCATCGACACGGCCGACTCCTATGGTCCTGGGGACAACGAGGAAATCATCCGCAAGGCGCTTCATCCCTACCCCGACGACCTGGTGATCTGCACCAAGGGCGGCATGTTGAGGTCGGGCAAGCTCGACTGGATCCACGATGCGCCCGGTGCGCCTTATATCGAGCCCCTGGGCGATCCCCGGTACCTGCGCCAGCAAGTGGAACTCAGCTTGCGCCGGCTGCGCGTGGACTGCATCGCGCTCTACCAGTTGCACAGCATCGACCCGAAGGTACCCCTCGCGGACACACTCGGTGAGCTGGTCCGACTGCAGGAACAGGGAAAGATCCGCCACCTCGGCCTGTCGAACCAGCCCGGCGTGAGCATCGCTCAATTGAAGGAAGCGCAGGAGACCGCGCGAATCGTCGCGATCGAGAACCTCTACAACCTTGCCGACCGCGCCGACGACGATGTGCTGACATATGCCACGGAAAACCACATCGCCTTCATTCCATGGTTCCCGCTCGGCCACGGTGGCCTGGTCGGCCCGGACAGCGCGTTGGCAGCGATCGCCGCGCAGTGGAAGATCACGCCCTCGCAACTGGCGCTCGCATGGTTGCTGCACCGGTCGGAGGCGATCCTGCTGATTCCCGGCACCACGTCCGTCCCACATCTGACGGAGAACGCAGGCGCCTCGCGTGTCCGGCTCAACCCGGCCGAGGTACGGTCCATCGCCGAAGCGGTCGACCGCGCAGGCCTGCCCAGTTGGCGCCCCGTGCGCGATGCACAGGTTTCAAGAGCGTAAGCACCTGTCGATGTCCACACCACACCCCAATGCTGCCGCTCTTGCCGCGATCTATGCCGACCTGTGCCGCATCGAGTGGTACGCGGATGACGATATCGTCCTGCATACCGCTCAACGCGAAACCGGCAGCGGCCCTGCCACGATCCGCGGCAAGGCGGCCGTGACCGAGAAAATGCGTGCCCTGCGCGCCCAGAGTGGCGATACGTTGGATATGCACGTGGAATGCATTGTCGCCAACGACTATTTCGGGGCCGTCCTCGGGAAGATTCTTGTCCACCGCGACAACCGCGCGTTCACCATGCCCTTCTGTGGCCTGTGGCGATTCCGCGAAGGCCGCATCGTGGAGCATTGGGAAAACGCGTACGACATAGCCGCGCTCGACGCTTTCATGTCCGGGATCCCACAAGCGACGCCCGATTCTTTCACGCCGGAACAATCTCTCCCCTTCTAAGCTGAAAGGAGACCCCGTCGCCTGGAAGCCCCCATGACCGAGACGCTCTCGCCCGACCTTCTGCGCCGCATGCACGCGTACTGGCGTGCCGCCAACTACCTGTCCGTCGGACAGATCTACCTCCGCGACAATCCCTTGCTGGAAAAACCGCTGGGCAAGGAACACATCAAGCATCGCCTGCTCGGGCACTGGGGCACGACCACCGGCCTCAACTTCATCTATACCCACCTGAACCGCGCGATCGTCGAGCGCGACCTCGACATGATCTACGTGATCGGCCCGGGCCACGGCGGCCCTGGCCTCGTCGCGCATACCTACCTCGAAGGTTCCTACACCGAGGTGTATCCGCATATCGACCGCAGCGCGGCGGGCATGCGCGAGCTGTTCCGGCAGTTCTCCTGGCCTTACGGCATCCCCAGCCATGTCGCGCCGGAAACGCCCGGTTCGATCCACGAGGGCGGCGAGCTGGGCTACTCGCTCTCGCACGCGTTCGGCGCGGCCTTCGACAACCCCGACCTGGTCGTGGCGTGCATCGTCGGCGACGGCGAAGCGGAAACCGGTGCACTGGCCACGAGCTGGCATTCCAACAAGTTCCTCAACCCGGCACGCGACGGCGCCGTGCTGCCCATCCTCCACCTCAACGGTTTCAAGATCGCCAATCCCACGGTGCTGGCGCGCATCGAGCCCGAGGAATTGCGCGACCTCATGCGTGGCTACGGGTACGAACCGCACTTCGTCGAGGGGCACGAATTCGAGCCCATGCACCAGGCTTTCGCGACCGCGCTGGATCGTTGCCTCGACGAGATCCGCCGCATCCAGGACGAGGCGCGCGCCGGCGGCGCGGACACGGCGAAGCGTCCGCGCTGGCCGATGATCGTGCTGCGCAGCCCGAAAGGTTGGACCGGGCCCAAGGAAGTCGATGGCAAGCCGGTGGAAGGCACGTGGCGTTCGCACCAGGTGCCGATCTCCAAGTTCGAAACCGAAGGCCACGTCCGCATCCTGGAAGACTGGATGAAGAGCTACCGGCCCGAGGAATTGTTCGACGAGCGCGGGCGCTTCCGCGAAGAGTTCGCGTCGTTGGCGCCGACCGGTCGCCGCCGCATGGGCATGAACCCGCATGCCAACGGCGGCTTGTTGCTCAAGCCGCTGCATATGCCGCACTTCCGCGAGTTCGCCGAACAGGTGAAGACGCCCGGCGACCACAAAGCCGAAGCCACGCGCGTGCTCGGCCGGTTCCTGCGCGAGGTGATGCGCCAGAACATGCAGACGTTCCGTTTGTTCGGCCCGGACGAATCGGCGTCGAACCGCCTGGAGGCCGTCTACGAAGCCAGCGGCAAGACGTGGCTCGCCGAGACGGAAGTCGTCGACGAAGATCTCTCGCCATCCGGCCGCGTCATGGAGGTACTGAGCGAACATCAGTGCCAGGGCTGGCTGGAGGGCTACCTGCTGACGGGACGGCATGGCTTCTTCTCGTGCTACGAAGCCTTTATCCACATCATCGACTCGATGTTCAACCAGCATGCGAAGTGGTTGAAGGTCACCCGCACGATGGCGTGGCGGCCACCGATCGCCTCGCTCAACTACCTGCTGAGTTCGCATGTGTGGCACCAGGACCACAACGGTTTCTCGCACCAGGACCCGGGCTTCATCGACCATGTCGCCAACAAGAAGTCCGAGATCGTGCGGATCTATCTGCCGCCGGATGCCAACTGCCTGCTCTCGGTCACCGACCATTGCCTGCGCAGCCGTCATTACGTCAACGTGATCATCGCGGGCAAGCAGCCCGACTGGCAGTGGCTGGACATGAAGAGCGCGGTACGCCATTGCACGGCCGGCGCCGGCATATGGGAATGGGCCGGCCGCGGTGGCGACGATCCCGATGTGGTGATGGCCTGCGCGGGCGACGCGCCGACGGTGGAGGTACTGGCCGCGGTGATGCTGCTCCGCGAATACGTGCCCGACATTCGCATCCGCGTGGTCAACGTGGTCGACCTGATGTCGCTGGAGACCCCCGACGAGCATCCGCACGGCATGGACGACGACCAGTTCGACGACCTGTTCACGCGCGACAAGCCGGTGATCTTCGCCTTCCACGGCTACCCGGGCATCGTGCACCGGCTGACCTATCGCCGGCACAACCACGACAACATCCACGTACGTGGGTACAAGGAAGAAGGCACGACCACCACGGCGCTCGACATGATGGTGCTGAACAACATGGATCGCTTCCAGCTCGCCCTCGATGCGATCAACCGCATTCCGCGCCTGGAAAATCAGCGCGAGAAGGCGACGCAGCGATACTGGGCGGACATCGAGCGGCACAAGCTCTACGTCAGCGAGCACGGCCAGGACCTGCCCGACGTGCGCGATTGGCAATGGAAGGCCGAGGAAACCGCATGAGCAGCGTGGGCCACGTACTGGCCCTCAATACAGGCTCGTCGTCGCTGAAGTACGGGTTGTACCGTGTGTCCGGGGAGACCTGCGAGGCCTTGTTGGCCGAACAGACGGACGCACCGGGCGGCGATGCCGATCCCGTGGCGGCGATCCTCGACACCTTGAAACAGCGCGGCCTGCCGATGCCCGATGCGGTGGGCCATCGCATCGTCCACGGTGGCCCGAATATCCGCGACCACGCGCGGATCGACGATGCGTTGATGGCGCATCTGGAAGAAGCGAAGGCGTTCGCGCCGCTGCACGTGCCCGCCGCCGTGGAGATGGTGAAGCGCGCTGCCCGCGCGTTTCCAGATGCGCTGCAAGTGGCCTGTTTCGACACGGCCTTCCACGCGTCCATGCCGGCGGTGGCGAAGGCCCTGCCCTTGCCGGCGGACCTGCGCGAAGGCGGTATCGAGCGCTACGGCTTCCATGGCCTGTCGTACGAGTCGATCGTGCGCCAGCTGGGCGACGCGATTCCGCCGCGTGTCGTCATCGCGCACCTGGGGAACGGCGCGAGCCTGTGCGCCGTGAGCGAAGGGAGGTCGGTGGATACGACGATGGGCCTGACGCCGACGGGAGGCATCGTGATGGGCACGCGTCCCGGCGACCTGGACCCGGGTGTGTTGCTCTACCTCATGAGGGAGCGCGGTTACGACGCGAATCGGCTGGAGCGGCTCGTCGACCGTGAGTCCGGCCTGAAGGGACTGTCCGGTGGCACGAGCGACATGCGCAAGCTGCATGCGATGGACAACGCGGCGTCGAAGCTGGCGCAGGATGTCTTCGTGCACGTGGCACGCAAGCATGTCGCGGCGATGGCGGCTTCGCTAGGCGGCATCGACCTGCTGGTGTTCACCGGGGGGATCGGCGAGAACGACGGCGTGACGCGCGAGGCGATCGTGGCGGGGTTGCGCTGGATGGGTGGGTTCGAGGTGCGCGTGATGGCGACGGAAGAGGACGAGCAGATCGCGAGGCATACCTGGCGCCTCGCTTCGTAGCTATCGCCGCTTAAGCGGCTTCCCACCCCATCTAAGCAGCGACGTGTAGAAGCCGCAGTAGAAGCCGCATATGTGGGAGCCGCATATGTAGAAGCGGCATGTGTGGGAGCCGCTTAAGCGGCGA
>NZ_JBPGXU010000071.1:0-20488 GCF_056755675.1 Luteibacter sp. KNZ12-1A
GGGGGTCACCCGGCGGCGGGGGGCCTGTTTCCGCAACCCCCCCCCCCCCCCGGGGGGGGCCCCCCACCGGGGGTTGTTGGCAAGAAATGGAAGTATGGACATCTGGACGTCTAAACGTCTGTTGACACCCACCATGTCCAGGCGTATCGTCGGTTCCACTCATCGAGACCGGCTGAGGGACAGGCCCTTTGAAGCCGGGGCAACCTGCGGATTTCCGCGACGGTGCCAACTCCTGCGGGGCGTGTTTCACGTCAGCCGATAGATGGGATGTCCGTTTCGGGGCACGCCGCCGCGTACCCGCCAGGCCGACAGTCCGTACACGGTATCCGCAGGGCTCGATCCCGAACGCAGGAACCCGGACATGTCAGCTGAGCCCCTCAAAGTGATCTCCCTCCCCGAAGCGGCCGTCCCCGCCGCGCCGCGTTGCGCGGCCGACCTCACCGAACAACGCGGTACCCGCCGCGTGTCCTTCACGCCGAAATACGGCAGCGACACCGTCGCGGTGGACGTGCGCTACCTCTGGTGCGGCGCGCCGCATGCGCCGACGGTGATCGTGCAGGGCGGTATCTCGGCCGACCGCGACGTCTGCGCCGGCCGCGAGCGCGCCGCCGGCTGGTGGCAGGAACTGGTGGGGCAGGGCGCCGCGATCGATCTCGCGGCATGCCGCGTGCTCTCGATCGACTGGCTGGTGCCGGCGGACCTGGGCGACGTCGCCTCGGTCTCCAGCGAAGACCAGGCCGCGGCGTTGGCCGCGCTGGTCGACGAGCTCGGCATCGGCCGCGTGCATGCCTTCGTCGGTTCCTCGTACGGCGCGATGACCGGCCTGGCCTTCGCGGCGCTGTACCCGGAAAAGTTGAAATCGCTGGTGCTGCTCGCCGGCGCGCATCGCCCGCATCCGCTGGCGACGGCGCAGCGTTCGGTGCAGCGCGGCATCGTGCGGCTGGGCATCGCTTCGGGCCGTACCGACGAGGCGCTGGCGCTGGCACGGCAGCTGGCGATGACCACCTATCGCGGCAGCGAGGAATTCTCGCGCCGCTTCGCCGCCGGCCCCGAGTTGCGCGACGGCCGCTTCCATTTCCCGGTGGAAGACTATCTGGAACACGCAGGTCGGCGTTTTGTCGAGCGGTTCGAGCCGGAGCGCTTCCTCGCCTTGTCCGAGTCGATCGACCTGCACGACATCTCGCCGGAATGTATTTCCACGCCCACCACGCTCGTGGGCTTTCCGTCGGATCGTCTCGTTCCGCTGGCCGACCTGTGTGAGTTGCAGCGTCGCCTCGGCGGCACCGCCACCCTCGAAGTCGTGGATTCGCCCTATGGCCACGACGCCTTCCTGAAAGAAACCGTGCAGCTCGCCCCCGTGCTGCGTCACGCACTCAACGACTGTCGCGGAGACCGCTAAGCCATGACCGATTCCCGTCTTTGTACCCGCGCCGTGCGCGCCGGCATCGAATCCGATACGCAGCACGGCGCGGTGGTACCGCCCCTGCATCTGTCCACGAACTATTCGTTCGACGGCTTCGGCCGCAAGCGCGCGTATGACTATTCGCGCAGCGGCAATCCCACCCGCGACCTGCTCGCGGACGCCCTCACCGAACTGGAAGAGGGTGCCGGCGCCGTTGTCACCGGTAGCGGCATGTCGGCGGTGGCGCTCGCGCTCGAACTGGTTCCCGCTGGATCGCTGGTGCTTGCCGCGCACGACTGCTACGGCGGTACCTGGCGCCTGCTCGATGCGTGGGCGAAGAAAGGCCGCTTCAGCGTGCGCTTCGTCGACTTCACCGATCCCTCCGCCCTTGCCGAAGGCCTCGCCGCGAAGCCTTCCCTGGTCTGGATCGAGACACCGTCGAACCCCCTGCTGCGGATCACCGACGTCCGCCATGTCGCACAGGCCGCGCATGCCGTGGGTGCGCTCGTGGTGGTCGACAACACCTTTCTTTCACCCGCGCTGCAACAGCCGCTGAAGCTCGGCGCCGACCTCGTCGTGCACTCGACAACGAAGTACATCAATGGCCACAGCGATGTCGTCGGCGGTGCGGTGATCGCCGCGGACCAGGCCGTTGCGGAACAGCTGAAGTGGTGGGGCAATTGCAATGGCCTCACCGGCTCGCCGTTCGACAGCTACCTCACCCTGCGTGGCGTGCGCACGCTGGCCGTGCGCCTGCGCGCGCACGAGGAGAATGCGCGTCGCGTCGCCGACTGCCTCGACGCGCATGGCGCCGTGCAACGGGTCTACTATCCCGGCCTTGCCTCCCATCCCGGCCATGCCCTGGCACAGCGCCAGCAAGGGGGCTTCGGCGCGATGCTGAGCTTCGAACTCGATGGCGGCACCGATGCCATCGAGGCCTTCGTCGACGGCTTGCGCTTCTTCTCGCTGGCGGAATCCCTCGGCGGCGTGGAAAGCCTGGTGGCGCACCCGGCCACCATGACGCATGCATCCATGGCGCCGGAGGCACGCCGTGTCGCCGGCATCTCCGACAGCCTGCTGCGCCTGTCGATCGGTATCGAGGATGGCGACGACCTCATCGCCGACATCGAAGCCGGCCTGGCTCGCGCCGCCGCGGTGGCCTCGGCGACCTCCAAACGCAAGGTCGGCGCATGAGCGCGGTGGCGATCGCCCCGTTGGCCGAGCCCGTACCGCGCACCGCCATCGTGCTCCTGGGAACCGGCGTGGTCGGCCGCGCCTTGCTCACCTTGCTCGGTACGCCCGCGGCACGTTCGCTACGCCTGGTGGGCGCGGCGAACTCCCGGCGCCAGCATGTGCTGCCCGATGGCGTCTCACCCGGCGAGGTGGCCGAGCGCCTGGGCAAGGCCCGCGAGGGCCGGGACAACCTGCCATTGCTGGCCGCGCTCGACGCGGCCGGCGCGACAAGGAAAGTCATTGTCGACGCCACCGCCTGCGCCATCGAAGCGAGCCGCCACGCCGAGTGGCTCGCTGCCGGTTATCACGTCGTGACCGCGAACAAGGCTCTGGCGGGCGGACACCTGTCCGGCTGGCGCGCGCTGCAAAGCGCGACGACGGGTGGCGCGGTATACGGCGACGCCGCCACGGTCGGCGCGGGATTGCCGGTGCTTTCGACCCTGCGCCGGCTACGTCATTGCGGAGATGCCCTGCTTACCCTCGAAGGCGTCTTTTCAGGCTCGCTGTCGTGGTTGTTCAACCAGTACGACGGCACCCGTCCGTTCTCGTCGCTGCTGCGCGACGCGCGGCGGCTGGGGTTCACCGAGCCCGATCCGCGCTCTGACCTCTCCGGCGAAGACGTGGCGCGCAAGCTGCTGATCATCGCGCGCAATGCGGGCTTCGCCCTCGGCAGCGATGAAGTGGAAGTGGAAAGCCTCGTGCCGGAAGCGTTGCGTGGCGTGGACACCAAGGCGTTCCTCGACCGCCTGGAAGAACTGGACGAACCCTTGCGTGAACGCCACGCGCAAGCCCGTGCGAACGGCAAGGTGCTGCGCTACCTGGCGCGGCTGAACCAGCGCGGCCGTGCGCGTGTCGGCCTGGTCGAGGTCGGCCACGATCATCCGGCCTCGCGGCTGTCGGGCACCGATAACCAGTTCGCGCTGACGACCACCCGCTACCACGCGACGCCGCTGGTCATCCAGGGGCCGGGGGCGGGGCCGGAGATCACGGCCCAGGCGTTGCTCGGCGATGTTCTGGCGCTATAAGGATCACTGACCCCGCCCGGCAAGCGAAACCTGGTGGGAGCCGACCCAACAAAAAAACCGCCCCGAAGGGCGGTTTTTTTGTTACCGGTGGCCGGTGATCTTCTCGGCCTCGTCCGCGCTTGGCGGAAGGTCCGGTTCACCCGGCTCCAGCTCGTCGTGGTGGAAGCGCGCGGCTTCCACCATCGGCGTGCGCCAGCCCGTGGCGATGCCCCAGAAGTAGAAGATCGCGCCGAGCACGGCGACCACGGCGAGGTCGTAGCCATAGGGAATGTAGTCGTGTCCGCCGAAGGTCTTGCTGCCCGCATAGGAAACCAGCGCGATCACCGGCAGGTAGACGATCAGCCACCACGCGCCCTGAAGGTGCCGGCGGAAGTCTTCCCATCCGCTCTTGGCGGTGTAATAGAAGTAGATCGGCAGGGCGACGACCATCAGCAGGATGATCTCGCCCGTGAGCGGCCACTTCGCCCAGTAGAGCAGTTCGGTGGCGAAGATGAAGGCCAGCGGGGCAAGTACCGACAGGCCGGGGATGCGCAGCGGGCGTTTCAGTTCCGGGGCGGTGCGACGCAGGGTCATCACGCTCACCGGGCCGGTGAGGTAGGAGATGATCGTCGACACCGAGATCACCGCCGCCAGCGTGCCCCAGCCGCGGAAGAAGAACAGGAAGATGAAGCTCACCACGAGGTTCAGCCACATCGCCGGGCGGGGGATGCCGAAGCGCGGATGGATGTGACCGAAGATCTTCGGCAACTGGCCGTTACGCTCCATCGCGTAGATCATGCGTGCCGTGGTGGCGGTGTAGGTGGCGCCGGTACCGCTCGGGCTGACGAAGGCGTCGGCGTAAAGCAGGATGGCCATCCAGTTGATCATCAGCGCGGTGGCGAGCTGCGCGAACGGCGATGCGTATTCGAGGCCGGCCCAGCCGTTGCCGAGCTGGTCGGGCGGAACGGCGCCGATGAAGGCCACCTGCAGCAACACGTACACCACCGTGGCCAGCAGGATCGAACCGATCACGGCGAGCGGCACGTTGCGGCCCGGATTGCGCGCTTCCCCGGCGAGGTTCACCGGACTCTGGAAGCCGTTGAAGCTGAAGACGATGCCCGAGATGGCGACGGCGGTGAGGATCGACGAGATGTCGATCGCGTGGGTGCCGCCGTGGGCACCGATGTGGAAGTTGCCGGGGTTGTAGCTTGTCGCGATCAGCGCGACGCCGGTGGCCGCCGGGACGACGAGCTTGAAGACGGTGATCGCCGTGTTGCTCTTGGCGAACAGCTTCACGCTCCAGAAATTGAGGAAGAAGTAGACCAGCACCAGCAGGACGGCGATGGCGAGGCCGGGTGGCGTGAGCTCGCCATGGCCGTTGGTGACCACGTACAGGTCCTTGGTCCACGCGGCCCATTCCCACGGCCACGAGGCCATGTACTGCACCGAGGCCTCGGCTTCCACGGGGATCACCGAGACGATGGCGATCCAGTTCGCCCAGCCAGCGATGAAGCCGACCAGCGATCCGTGTGAGTAATGGCCGTAACGGACCATGCCGCCGGATTCCGGGAACATCGCTCCCAGTTCAGCGTAGGTGATCGCGATGAAGAGGATGATGACGGCGCCGATGATCCAGGCGTAGACGGCACCGGGGCCGGCCAGCTGGGCGGCGTGCCAGGCACCGAACAACCAGCCTGAGCCGATGATCGAGCCCAGGCCGGTAAGCATGAGGGCAAAGGCGCCGACGTCGCGGCGAATAGCGCTATGAGACATGGTGACTCCGGTCGGACGGGACGGGTGGACCCCGGCCCAGGGCGGCACAAGGGCCGGATGATGACAGCCCGGGACCTCCCTGTCAGCCAGTGATGGCCGTACCCCAACCGGCACCGCGTCGATATACACTGGCCGACGCGGTAGGGATCAAGGGGTTCGGATGCGTTCGAAGGCGGTCGCCAGCACCATGTTGTTCGTTGCCATGACGGCATGCGGCGTTGCCGCAGCCGCCGAGCAATGGAGCGACAAGGGCCGGCTGATCGATTCGGAGTCCTACGACCGTACCGCCAAGGGTTTTTACTTCACCTTGTACCCCGGCGAAGACCCCGTGGAAGCCGTGCGGCGCTGCGCCATCGCGATGCGTGAACTAGGCCACCTGGCATCGGTCTCGTGCTTCGCGTACACGAGCAAGCAGCGCTTCGATACCCGCCGGGGGAAGCTGCGCATCTGCTATACGGCGGTGGCCAACTGGTGGGGCGAAGACCAGCCTGTACGGGTCGAGACGGTCGACCGGCTGCCGAGGCTGTGCCCGTCGCGCTGAGGTTCATCGCAATCGCGGACAGGGTCCGCTCTCACCAAGGCAGACGAGCACCGCCGGCTAGCCGGCTTCCCACCAGGTAACGGCTAACCCGGTGGGGGCGGACCCTGTCCGCGATTGCGCGGTCAGCACTCGATGACGTTCACCGCCAGGCCGCCACGCGAGGTTTCCTTGTACTTGTCCTTCATGTCGCGACCGGTGTCGCGCATGGTGGCGATCACCTTGTCGAGCGACACATGGTGCTTGCCGTCGGCCTTCAACGCCATGCGGCTGGCGTTGATCGCCTTGACCGCGCCCATCGCGTTGCGCTCGATGCAGGGGATCTGCACCAGGCCGCCGATGGGGTCGCAGGTGAGGCCGAGGTTGTGTTCCATGCCGATCTCGGCGGCGTTCTCCACCTGGGTCACGGTGCCGCCCAACGCCGCCGTGAGACCGCCCGCGGCCATCGAGCAAGCGACGCCCACCTCGCCCTGGCAGCCCACTTCGGCGCCGGAAATCGAGGCATTTTCCTTGTAGAGGATGCCGATGGCGCCCGCGGTGAGCAGGAACTCGACCACGCCGTCCTCGTTGGCGCCCGGACAGAAACGCCGGTAATAGTGCAGCACGGCGGGGACGATGCCCGCGGCGCCATTGGTCGGCGCGGTGACCACGCTGCCGCCGGCGGCGTTTTCTTCATTCACCGCCAGCGCATAGAGGTTGACCCAGTCGAGGATGGTGAGCGGATCGCGCAGCGCGGCTTCCGGCTGCGAGCGCAACTCGGCGGCCATCGTCGGGGCACGGCGGTTGACCTTGAGCCCACCCGGCAAGACGCCAGGGGAGCGAAGGCCACGCTCCACGCAGTCCTGCATCGCTTTCCATATCCTGAGCAGGCCGGCACGGGTTTCCGCCTCGGGGCGCCAGATGCTTTCGTTGCGCATCATCAGTTGCGCGATCGTGAGGCCGTGTTCCTTGCACAGCGCCAGCAACTGGTCGCCGGACGCGAACGGGAACGGCTGCTCGCTGGTGTCCGCCACGATGCGATCTTCCGCCGCTTCGTCCGGATTCACCACGAAACCGCCGCCGACGGAGTAGTAGTCGCGCGTGGCCAGCTCGTTGCCCTCGGCGTCGTAGGCCGAGAACCGCATGCCGTTGGTGTGGAACGGGAGCTTCTGCCGCTTGTTGAAGACGAGGTCGGCTTTCTCGTCGAAGGCGATCTCGTGGCGGCCGAGGATGCGGATGCGCTTGTCACCGCGGATGCGCTCGAGTGTCGCCGGGATCGTGTCCGGATCGACCCGATCGGGCCACTCGCCCTCCAGGCCCAGCAGGACGGCCTTGTCGGTGCCGTGGCCGCGGCCGGTCATCGCCAGGGAGCCGAACAGCTCGCAGCGGACGCGGGCTACGCGATCCAGCACGCCTTTTTCCTCCAGCCAGTGCTCGACGAAACGCGCCCCGGCACGCATCGGCCCAACGGTATGGGACGAAGACGGGCCGATACCGATCTTGAAGAGGTCGAAGACGCTGACTGCCATGGCTGCGGGAGGATTGGCTATGGGGAGCCCGCTATTCTACGCTGCGAGGCCCGACGACCCCATACACCGGCGCATGTCCCATTTCACCCTGTTCCAGCGCGACGATTGCCATCTCTGCGACCAGGCCCTGGCGGTACTGGCGGAGGCCCGGTTTCCGGATTTCGTTTCCGTATGGATCGACGATGACGACGGGCTGGAGGCGCGTTACGGCGCGCGGGTGCCGGTGCTGCGGCGGGGCGACGGGGTGGAGCTGGAGTGGCCCTTCGATGTGGAGGCGGCGCGGCGGTTCGCGGCCTGAATCGGCAACCGGGTCGGGTTCCATGGGGGCAGGGCAAGCACCCATCGCCGACAAGGTCGGCTCCCACCATGCCTACTTGCGCAGCCGCCGCAGGATTTCCTCGCGCGCTTCGCGCAGGATCGAATCCCGGTCAAGGCTGGCGACGATGTCCGCCACGGCGCGCTTGGCGCCGTGTTCACCCCAGGATTTCCCGGTCACGAGGTAATGCTCGGCGGCACGGCCGATCAGTACCGTCGCATACCAGCCCAGGGCGCCCTGGGCCGCCGCGGTGACGACGACGGACAAGCCGCCGCTCAATCCTTTCAGTGCCGAGGCCACCAGTTGCACGCCCCAGACCGCGCCCATCAATGCGGCGAGCTGGGTGGTGATCACGGCGACCAGCCGGCCCGATTCGCTCCGTGTCAGGGGCAGGCCGTAGACTCGGCCGAGTTGCACGACCATGGCCGCGTCCAGCCCGCCGGCGAGCAGCAGGTCGGCCACCGGCACGGGATTCAATGCCACGGCGACGGCCTTGGCGATGCAGTACTGGCGGATGACGCCGGAGGCCACGTCGCGCCGGGTCGCTGCGATGCGTTCGCTCACCTGGTCGGTGAGCCGGCCAGCGAACAATCCGGCGTTGATCGCGGAGAGCGCCTTGCCTTCGCGTTCGGCGATGGCAAGCAGGCGCGCTTTCAATGCGGCCACATCGGCTCCCCGGGGCACGCCGACGCGATGTTCCTTGCCCGCCGCATCGACTTCCACGACATCGCGCGGGGACGGCCGCGCCGCCACCGCGATGACGTCCTCGCGCCGGACCAGGCCGGCCGCATGCTGGCGTAGCCGTTCCAGCAGTCCCTCGCGTTCATCGTCGTTATAACGGTCGGTCTTGTTGAGGGCCAGCAGCAGCGGACGGCGGGTGGAAGCCAATGTCCGCAACGCGTCGCGTTCCTCGCGGGTGAGGTCGCCGTCGGCGACGAAGACGATCAGGTCGCTCACCTCGGCGACCTCGAAGGCGAGTTTCTCGCGTGCTTCCCCGCCCAGTTCATTGATACCGGGCGTGTCGATCAGGACGAGGCCGGCACTGGTCGCCTCGTCGAGGCGCGCCGCGTCGGCTTCGGTGGTGGTGCCGTGGAGCACGCCCACTTCGAACGCCTCGCGGCCGAGCAGGGCGTTGCCCAGTGCGGACTTGCCGGCGGAAACGCGGCCGAACACGGCCACGTGCAGTTCCTCGTTCTCCAGGCGGTCGAGCATGCGCTCGACGCGCTGGAAGTCGGCGGCCATCGCCTCGCGGACATTGGACGGTATCGAGGGGTCCTCGAGCAGGCCGCGAAGGCTTGCCGCCACCGCGCCGCCACGTTCGTCCGTGGCGGGCGGGGCGTTTCCGCCGCGACGGAAGTAGCCGGCGATGCCGCGCAGGCGTTCGCGCCAGGCCGTCATGCGCCGCTTACTTCGGTTGCAGGTTCAACGTGCCGTTGACCAGCACCTCGTTGGCGATCGTCGAGGTGTCCTTGTAGTCGCCGCTGCCGACGCCGAAGTCGAGGCGTTTCAGCGTGCCCGTAACCGAAAGCCGCGCACCGCCGGCATTCGGCGAGAAGAGCACCTTGAGCGCCACCGGCCTGGTCACGCCGTGCAGGGTGAGGTTGCCGTTGGCGATGACATCGCCCTTGGCGTCCTTGCTGAAGCCGGTGGTGATGTAGTGCGCCTTCGGAAACTTCGAGGCGTCGAAGAAGTCGCTGCCCGGCAGGGCGCCGTCACGGTCGTTGTCGCCGGTCTTCGCCGTGGCGACGTCCACCGTCACGTCGAACTTCGCGATGGCGAGGTTGGCCGGATCGTAGCTGATCGCGGCGTCGAACTTGCCGAAGGCGCCATCGAACTGCTGGCCCTGGAACTTGCCGCTGAAGCCGAGCGTGCTGCCGGGACCGACCTTGTAGTCGGCGGCGGAAGCGGCGAAAGGCAAGGCCATTGCGAGACCGAGCACGGACAGGCGGCGGATCGTCGGATTCATGGCGTATCTCCGGGAGAAGTGGGGGTGGTTCGCTTCACGCGGCCGAACGGCAGCATGCGGCGGAGGGTGTCGTCGCGATCGATGATGTGGTGCTTCAGCGCGCCACCCACGTGGGCGACGAGCACGAGAAGCAGGAACCAGAACAGGTATTCGTGAACCGTGCCGAGGAGATTGGAAAGTGTTTCGTTCTTCTCCAGCAGGGCCGGGAGGTTGAACTGCTTGAAATACTGCAGGGGATAGCCATGCGCCGAATTGTACGCCCAGCCCGTGAGCGGGATCGCGACGATCAACAAGTAGAGCAACCCATGCACGACGTGCGCGGCGGCCTTCTGCCAGCCAGGCGCGGGTTCATCGGACGGGCGGCGATCGATCGTGCGCCAGAGCACGCGCAGCAGGAACAGCGCCAGGACGGTCAGGCCGATCGATTTGTGCAGCGCGAACATGTTGATCTTGTTCAGCGATGGCTTGAGGCCATCCATCCAGAAGGCGAACGCGCCGTTGCCCAGGACCAACAAGGCCATCGTCCAGTGGAAGGTCTTGGCGACGGGACTCCAGCGGGTCTGATCACCGCGCAGCGGCATGGTTCGTCTCCTTGCTTTGGTCGGCGGATTCACCGCCGCGGATGCCTTCGATCTCCAGCCATACCGATACGGCGGTACCGATCGAGTTGCGGTTGGAGGTCATGCCGTAGGTGGTGCGGTCGAGGATGACCTGGGCCGAGAAGCCGGCCACGGTGTGCAGCCCGTAGATCGTCTTGCCGATGCGGTTCACGCGGAACGGAATGTCCAGCGGCAACGTCGTGCCGCGCAGGGTGAGCTTGCCATGCACGACGCCCTCGTCGTCGTTTCGTTTCTCCACGGATTCGCTGACGTAGCGTGCGGTGGCGGCACGGTCGCTATCGAGCAGGCTGGACCCGCGTACCGCCTTGTCCCATTCGCTGTCGCCCATGTCCACGGAAGTCAGGTCGATGGTCGCGTCGACCGACGACTTCGACCAGTCGTCGCGATCGAAGACGATCGTGCCGCTCGTGATGCGCAGCCGGCCGAACGATCGTGAAAACCCATTGTGGTCGACATTGAAGACGACCTGGCTGTGCACGGGGTCCATGCGATACGTGACGGCTTCCGCGTGGGCCGCGAGCGGCACGGCGGCCAGCGCGAAAGGCAGGATGGAACGGACGAGACGCATGCGGGGTAGCCTGCTGCCTGGGGGCCGCCAGGCGGCCGATGGAAAGAGTGTGGCCGAGCCGCACGGCCTTGTCAGCCCGGTTGCCGCGAACGGATCGTTCACTCAGCGATCCCGCAAGACTTCGCCGGTCAATTCGGCGAGGCGGCGCAGGCGGGACGTCCCGGCGTCGGCGAGCAGTTCGCGCATCCGCTCGCTCGCATCGGCCTGGTCCAGCGTGCGCCGGTCCGCCAGCGTCGCCGCCAGGCCGCGCCCGAAGCTGTCGAAAATGAGCGCGTAGGCAAAAGCGTGCAAGACACCGCCGCCAAGCGTGCCCAGGCCCGGGAAGGCCTTCATCGCGTTACCCGCCACGGCGAGCACCACCGAGGTTCCGGTGCGCAAGGTCATGCGAACCTGGCGCAGGAGATTGTCGATCTCGACATCGGTCACCCGGACGCCGTGGAGGTCGGCGAGGGCGCGAACCATGCCCGTGGCGAGGATGCCCTGGATGACCAGATCGCTTCCCGGCGCGACCGCGGCCATCGCGCCGACGACGGCGCGTCGCGCGTAGCGGTGGACGATGCGCTCCGACTCCACGGCGCGGTACGCGGCCTCTTGTTCCGCCGTGCGTTCGTGCAGGCCGGCGAGTACCGCGTTTTCGCGCAGCGCCTCCAGCGCCGCCGCGCCCGGCGCCAGGAGTCGGCGCAGCGCATCGAGCAGCGGCTGCACGTCGGCGGCGCGCCTCCGGGTGACGTCTTCGGTATCTCCACCGGGCAGGCGCCGCGTGAAGCGTTCCTCTCCACCGGCGCTGATCGCGACCACGGCATCCGGTATCCCGGCGGCCTGTTCGCGAACGCGGGCCAGGATGCGCTCGCGCTCGGCCGGTCCCCACTGGTCGGCCTTGTTCACCGCGAGCAGCAATGGCTTGCCGAAGTCGCCCAGCCAGCGCAATTCATCCGCCTGGGTGCGGGTAAGATCGCCTGCGCAGACGTAGATCACGGCGTGCGCACGCAACGCTTCGTGCCGGGCAAGCCGTTCGCGCGATTCACCATCCGCCTCGGCGGAGCCGGGCACATCGGCGATCGTCCAGCGTTCGCCCACCGGGGTGTCGCCCTCGTAATGCGCGATTTCCCTCGTGGTTCCCCCGAGCACGTCGCTGGATGGCGAGGCGCCCGGTACCAGCGCCGCGATCAGCGTCGATTTGCCTGTGGATATCTCGCCGAATACCGCGACATAGACGTGCGCGCTCTCGCGGCGACGGTCGAGTTCGTCCAGTTCACTACGAAGTTCCTCAACGCCGGCGTCGGTTTCCCGCAACCTGGCGATACGCGCCTCAAGGGACGCACGGTCCGGTGCGACGACGGGGGCGCGTGGCTTGCGAGGGCGCAGCCACCATGTGGCGAGGCCCGCGCCGAGGACCGCCAGGGCGACCAGAAGACCGCCGACCACCCAGCGCAGACCCTCGGGCAATCCCATGAAACGCTGGGCGAGCGCGACTGCGCGGTCGAGTGCCGCCAGCAGCAGCCAGACAACGGCGGCGAAACCGATGGTTGCGACAAGGAGGCGGAGTCGGCCGGACATTCCCCCATTCTACGGGTAGCGGGTAGGCACGCACCTACACCCTCAGCCAGAGTCCGCCTATTTTGCCCCCGTCGCTGCCATGGCATCATCGGGCTCGTACCGGGAACCTGCGTATGCATTACACGCTCATCACGAGATGGATCCTCGTGGCCACGATCTTCGTGATCGCGGCCCCCCTCGCCACCCAAGCGGCCACCATGCCGCCGGTCCCCACGCCGCAGTTCCGCAGCTACGGATTGCATGAAGGCCTGCCCAGCAGCAAGGTCCAGGCCGTAGCCCAGGACGCCCGGGGCTTCATCTGGGTGGGCACGTCGGTCGGCCTGTCCCGTTTCGATGGCGTCGAATTCACCACCCCTGGCATCGGCCCGGACTTCACCCACCCGTTACCCACCGGTGGCGTGGTGGCCCTGCTGGTGGATTCCGCCGATCGCCTTTGGATCGGCGGACCCGAAATCGGACTCGGACGCTACGACCCCGCAAGCGGCGGTTTCGTGCAATGGCACGATAGCCTGGCCGACAACGACGTTCGCGCCATCGCGCAGGCGCGCGACGGTTCGATCTGGATCGGAACCGGTGGCGGTCTCGCCCATATGCAGGCCGACGGCAGCGCCTTCGAACATCGTCATGCGGGCGCCGATGGGCCATCGTCGGCATCGATTCGTGCCGTCCACGCGTCCGACGACGGTCGTGTATGGATCGGTTCGGACGGCGGCGTGGATGTCGTCGATGCGTCCGGCCGGATCGACCGCGTGCCCTTCGAAGATGGAAGCCATCCACGCGTACTGCGGATCGACGGCCACGCGGCGGAGTTACGCTTCGCGACCGAACGAGGCCTTTACCGCCTGTCCCACGACGGTCAGTTGCGCCGCGACCGCCGCCTCCCCGTGTCGACCGCCTATGCCTCCCTTGTCGACAGCCACGGCAGCTTATGGCTCGCGGGCGTGGATGGCTTGTCGATGCTCGATCGCTACGGACGCCTGCACGCCGTACCGGGCTCCTGGACCGCATCCGGAGGACTACCCGGACGTAGCGTGCGCGGCATGTTGGAGGATCGGGAACATGGCCTGTGGTTCGCCTTGAGCGATGGCGGGCTGGCTTACCTCGGTCCGGCCTGGGAAGACTTCACCCGCTTCGCCCATGTCGCTACCGATCGCTTCAGTTTTCCCGGCCGTTCGGTCACGGCCGTGGCCGCTCACGGAAGCACGCAACTGTGGGTCGGTGGCCTGCGCGGGTGGATACGACGTTTCAATCCCGCCACGGGGCGCACCGATGAAGGATTCGATATCGGGTCCGTACGCGTGCAATCGTTGCTCGAAGTATCGCGTGGCCTGTTGATCGGCACGGTGGACGGCCTGTCGCTCGCGCGGCGTGGACGCGCGTGGCCACTGTTGCGGGCAAGCATCGACCGGCCCGTGACCACGATAGTCGCGGGAAACGACGGAACCGTCTATGTCGCTTCGTTGGGCCAGGGCCTCTTCGCGCTCGACGCCAAGCTCACCCAGGCCACCGCGATTCCCTTCGCCGAGTTGCGGCGCGGCGCGGCGGATACGCGCCAGATCGAGATCGTCGCCGGCGAACTCTGGCAAGCCAGCCTGGCCGGTCTCGCGCGACTCGACCGCGGTTCGGGCGACATGCGTTTCATCGAAGGTGTCGCGCCCGGCCGGGTCAATGCCTTCGAGCCCGAGGAGGACGGCTTCTGGGTCGTACGCCCGGATGCCCTGGAACACTACCGCTGGGATGGCCGGCGAGCGCAGCGCGATCGCCATGCCGGTGGCGTGGATGGATTCCCCTCGTCGGATATCCTCAACGTGCGCCGCGACGTCGTTGGCCGCATCTGGCTGTACGGTCACACCGGGGTGTGGCGCTTCGATCCGGGCAGCGGCAATTTTCGTCCGTTCGGCCTCGCCGACGGATTGGCCAGCGGCGAGTTCACCAACGCGACAACCGTGCTGCTCGATGACGGCACGATGTACGGTGCCACCCTCGGGGGCCTCGTGGGGTTCAGGCCCGATCGTCAGCGCGATCACATACGGGCGCCCGCCATCGCGGTGCTCGGCGCCACGGTGTCGCGCGGCGGCGTTCGCCAGGTCGTGCCGGTCGAAAACGGATCATTGCGCCTTGCCTGGAACGATCGCGAACTGATCGTACGGGCGCGTGCCCTTTCCTACGTCAATCCGGATCGTAACCACCTGGTTTTCACCCTCCAGCACGATGGCGGTACGACGGTGTTGCGCACGGGAAAGGATGGCGAGCGTAACTTCGGCCCGCTCCGTGCGGGCACCTATCGGCTGGTGATCTCCGGCTCGGGGCGCGACGAAGTGAATGGATCGCTTCCCGAGCCACTGACGATCATGGTCGATGCGCCGCCGTGGTTTCGCTGGTGGGCATGGCTCGCCTACGTGGTCACCCTGGGTGGTGTCATCCTCGCCATCGTCGTCAGTACGCGCCGGCGCGTGCGCCAGGCCATGCGGCTCAAGCTTGCCGAACAACAGAAACGTCTTGCTGAAGAGGCGAACGCGGCAAAGACCGATTTCATGGCGACGCTCGGCCATGAGATCCGTACGCCGATGACCGGCGTGCTCGGCATGGCGGAACTGATGGCGAGAACCCCGCTCGACGATACCCAGCGAAGCTATGTCGAGGCGGTTCGCCGCTCGGGGGCTACCTTGTTGCGGCTGGTCAACGATGCGCTGGACATCACCCGCATCGAGTCGCGCCGCTTGGTTCTCGAGTCGGAATGTGTCTCGCTACGCGCCATCGGCGAGGAAGTGGTCGCATTGGCCACCGGCGGCGCGGGGGAGAAGGGCCTGGTGCTTTCATCGACGATCGATGCCGGCGTACCCGAGGCCATCCGCGGCGATGCGATCCGTCTTCGTCAGATTCTTCAGAATCTCGTGAACAACGCGGTGAAATTCACCGAGCGCGGTGGGGTGTCCTTGCACATGGGGCGCGATGGCGGAACCCTGGTCATGACGGTGAGCGACAGCGGCCCGGGCATGTCCGCGGCATTGTGCTCACGTGTGTTTTCCCGGTTCGAGCAGGGAGGGTCACCGCAGCGTGCCCAGGGATGCGGGCTGGGCCTTGCGATCTGCCACGAGCTCTGCATCCTGATGGGCGGCAGCATCCGTGTGAGCAGTGAGCCAGGGCGGGGAAGTTCCTTCGTCGTGCAACTGCCGTTCGAGGCCTGTACGTGCGAGGGCCACGCCGGCAGCTCCGTTCCATCGTTCGCCCTCACCGGGAAACGGCTGCTCCTGGTCGAGGACGATGCCCTCGTCAGCGAGGTGATCGCCGGCTTGCTGGGCCGGCGTGGGCATGTGGTCACGGCGGTCGCCGACGGACTCGCCGCCATGACGGAATTGTCGCGCGGCAGCTTCGACGCGATGCTGCTCGACCTGGACTTGCCGGTGGTCGACGGTTTCCAGGTGGCGCGCCTCGTCCGCCGCATGGAACACCTGGATGGTTTGCCGATCATCGCCGTCACGGCGCGCTCCGCCGGTGATGAACTGGCGGCGATCCGCGAGGCGGGCATGGATGCCTTGTTGCGCAAACCCATGACGGGCGACGACCTGGAAGCGGTGCTGGACAGCGTCTGTCACGCATCGGCCGCCGCGATGCAGTGATGGTTTCTTCCTCGGGTCGGCTCCCACCAGATCGGTTCCGCTGGAAAACCCGCGCTAGCCGAATCGCCGGAAATAGGCGAGAGCGCCCACGACCAGTAGTGTCGTCGGCAACAGGTTCGCCAGCAGCGGCGGCATGCCGTACACGGTGCCGAAGTTGACCATGGCGCCTTGCAGGAAGTACCAGCCGATCGCGAGGATGATGCCGATGAAGAGACGCTTGCCCAGGCCGCCCGAACGAAGCGAGCCGAACGCGAACGGCATGGCGCACAGGACCAGCACGAGCGTGTTCACCGCGAACAATGCACGCCCCCAGAAGGCCACGGCGTAGGCGCCGGGATTCTGCCCGTTGGCTTCGAGATAGCGCATGTTGCGGCGCAGGTCGGCCATCGAGAGGTATTCGGGGTGGATCACCGATTGTTCGAGCACGTGCGGATTCAGGCGTGAAGCCCAGGTTTGCGTGTCTTCGTGCGAGGAATGCGTGCCCTGGGCGTCGAGCGTGGTGGTGCGCACATTGGTCATCACCCAGCGGTTGCCATCGTGGATGGCGCTGTCGCCGTGCGAGAACACACTCACCTGGCCGTCCGGCGTGAAGGTGTAGACGCGGACATCGACCAGCTTCACCGTGGTGCGGTCGCCGTCCTGCGTGGCGATGGCCGACTTGGCGTTGATGATCTTGCCGCCATCGCGTGCCCATAGGCCGCTGCTGGTGGAGCCGAGGTTGCTCGAACGCATGCGTACCTGGATCGCCTGGGCATGCTGGTCGCCATAGGGTCCGGCGGTCTCGCCCATGATGACGACCCCGACGGTGAGCACGGCGATCACGCCCGCCGCCGAGGCGGCGATGCGCAGCTTCGACATGCCCGCGGCGCGCAATGCGGTCAGTTCTCCCGTGGCGGCGAGGCCACCCAGGCCGAGAAGGCCGCCGATCAACGCGGCGTTGCTGAACATCTGGTACAGGCGCCGCGGCACCGTGAGCATGATGTACGCGATGGCGTCGTACAGCGTGAAGCCGTTCTTGCCGATATTGCCCAGCTGGCGGACGAACTGGGTGAGCGCGTCGAAGCCGGTCAGCACCAGCCAGACGAGGAGGAGGGTACCGAGGACGCTGGCGCCGATCAGCCGGTCGGCGCGCTTGATCGTCAGCGTGGCCATCAGTGGGCTCCCTTCACGCGCCGGGCGCTGTTCTGCCGCCAGAAATACCAGGCCGCCACGCCGAACACGATGGCGTGCAGCACCCAGATGGGAGCCGAGGTATGCAGGTGTCCCTTGATGATCTGCGCGCGGGCGATCAACTGCCAGACCACGTAGAGGAAATACGCCAGCACGGCGATCAGCAGGCGTCCGTAGCGGGCGTCGCGCGGTGCCTGGCGCGACATCGGCAACACCATCATCATCAGCACCAGCGTGCTGACGGGAGCGGCGAAGCGGGAAACGAGTTCGCCCAGGTTCTCCGGCGTGATGTCCTTGAACAGGTCGGTGGTCGCCGATTCGTGGGCCGGATCGGTGTCGTCGTCATCGTCCGAGATGGAGGAGAGCGATGCATCGTTGCGCTCGTATTTCATCCGCCGCCAGTTATCGCCGGCAAGGGGAATCTCGAACTGCCAGCCGTCGTACAGGGCGAGGAAGCGGTTCTGGCCGTCGCTTTCCTGATACATGCGGCCACTCTTGGCGCTGATCACGCGGACCTGTGGACGGCCTTCGCTGTCCGTGCGGTCGGTGGCCAGGAAGGTCTTGCCCAGCACGGTGCCGTCGCGGCTCAGCGTGTCGACGAAGATGATGCCGCCCTTGCCGGGCAGTTCGGTGAAGCGGCCGGCGTCGAGGCCGGCGGCGATCACGGATTTGTTCGCCGCGGCGATCACCTGGTCGGCCGTGCGCGCCGAAAGGGGGCCGAGCCAGAGCGACACCAGGCCGACCACGATGGTGGACAGCACGGCCAGCAGGGTGACGGGGCGGAGCATGCCGCGCGGGCCCATGCCCGAGGAGGCCAGCACGTGCATCTCGCTCTCTCGGTACATGCGGCCCAGGGCGATCAGGGTGCCGAGGAAGGCCGACATGGGCAGCAGGGTGGAAAGTAGGTCGACCATCTGCAGGCCCAGCACCTCGAACATCACGCTGGGCTGGATGCTGCCGTTGGCTACTTTCTGCAACACGGTCGCGAACGCGCCGCCGGCGAAGATCACCAGTAGCACGATGGCCGTCGCGAGCACCCCGTAGGCAAGTTCGCGCAGGAAATAACGGTCGAGGATGCTGAGCATTTGATAGAATTGGCGGTTCGTGCCGCGTCAGTCCCGGCCGGCAAACCATAAGTCTAGCCTGTCCGGACCCCCGGCGGGCTTTCGCAGGACAGTAAGCTATGACGGTTCAGTTCAGCCTCGGTTCCAACGCTCCCGAATCCACCGCCACCCCGGTGGCGGTGGTCGGCGTCTACGAGAACGGTGTCCTGACCAGCGCCGCGGCGCGGATCGATACCGCCGCGAACGGGGCGATCAAGCGCCTGGTCGAGGCCGGGGACGTCACGGGCAAGGTCGGCAACGTCGTCACCCTGCTGCAGCCGGCGGGCGTGGCCGCCGCCCGCGTGCTCATCCTGGGCCTGGGCGCGCAGAAGTCCTTCGACGCCGCCCGCTACCAGCGAGTCACCCAGGAAGCCGCCCGGGCGATCGGTCGCTTGCCCGTCACGGAAGCCGTCAGCTGGCTGCCCGAGATCGACGTGCCCGGTCGCGACGCCGCCTGGCGCCTGCGCGTCGCCGCCCTGGTCACCGACCATGCCGCTTATCGTTATACCGCCACGCTGAAGCCGCGCGACAAGGCGCCGCCGGAACTGGCCTCGGTCACCCTGGTCGGTCCCGCCGAAGGCGAGGCCGGTCTCGCCGAGGCCCGCGCCATCGCCGAGGGCGTGCGTTACGCCCGCGAGCTGGGCAACCTTCCGCCGAACATCTGCAACCCCGACTACATCGCCGACCAGGCGCGTGCCTTCGCCGACGCCCACGAGGGCGTCACCTTCGAAGCGCTCGACCGCGCCGACATGGAGCGCGAGGGCTTCGGTTCGCTGCTCGCCGTGGCGCGCGGCTCGGCGAATGCGCCGCGGCTGGTCATCCTGCAGTGGAACGGGGGCAAGGAAGGCGAGAAACCCTACGCCTTCGTCGGCAAGGGCATCACCTTCGACACCGGCGGCGTCAGCCTCAAGCCGGGCCCCGGCATGGAAGAGATGAAGTTCGACATGTGCGGCGCGGCCGGCGTGCTCGGCGCCTTCGTCGCCGCGGTGAAGCTCAACCTGCCGGTGAACCTGGTCTGCGTGGTCCCGGCGGTGGAAAACATGCCGGACGGCGCCGCGTATCGTCCGGGCGACGTCCTCACCAGTCTCTCGGGGATCACCATCGAGGTGCTGAACACCGACGCCGAGGGCCGGCTGATCCTCTGCGACGCGCTCACCTACACGGGCAAGCGCTTCGATCCCCACACCATCATCGACGCCGCCACCCTGACCGGTGCCTGCGTCGTCGCCCTGGGCAAGCACGCCAGCGGCCTGATGACCAAGGACGAGACGCTCTCCGCCGAACTGCTCGCCGCGGGCGAGGCCACGCTCGATCGCGCATGGCGCCTGCCGCTGTGGGACGACTACCAGAGCCAGCTCGAATCCGGTTTCGCCGACGTGGCCAATATCGGCGGCAAGTACGCCGGTGCGATCACGGCCGGTTGTTTCCTCGCCCGTTTCACCGAGGGCCGCCGTTGGGCGCACCTGGACATCGCCGGCACCGCGTGGGACGAAGGCCGCAAGGGCATGGCCACGGGCCGCCCCGTGCCGCTCCTGACCCAATGGCTGCTAGACCGCGTCGCCGCCGGCTGATTCCGCTCCGATGCCGCGTGCCGATTTCTACCTGATCGACAAGCCTCGGTTCCGCGAGGACCCGCTGCTCCTGGTCTGCGAACTCGCCAAGCGCGCGTTCGCGGCCCAGCAGCCGACCCTGATCCTCACCCGCGATTTCGAGCAGGCAGAGGCGGTCGACGAATACCTGTGGTCGTTCGACGAGGACAGCTTCATTCCGCACCAGCTCGCGGGCGACGATGACGACGCGAACACCGCGGTGCTGATCGTGCCGCCGGGCGTGGAAACCGCCGACCGGCCGATGGTGATCAACCTGCGCGATACCTGCGCGCAGGGCCGCTTCGACAGGGTGCTGGAAGTGGTCGCTGCCGATCCGGCGGAACGCGAGGGATCGCGGGTGCGCTGGACGGAATACAAGAAGGCGGGTTTCGAGGTGAACAAGCACGACATGTGAGCCGATGGCTCGCGTGTCGCCGCATCGGCGCCCAAGGGGGCGCCCCCCCCCGCCCCCGGGGGCCCCCCCCCCCCCGAAGACCCGGGGGGGCCGCCCCCGTGCGGGG